>DATAUY010000244.1:0-3907 GCA_036268025.1 Candidatus Sulfotelmatobacter sp.
TCTGTCATTGCTCCGGGACTAGTTGAATATTTCTTGATGCACACCCAGCGCTTAAGCGCCGGGCTACTTTCTGGCGTCCCCCCGGGACTCCGGTTTCCGCCCCGCTCCAGGCGCAAGAAACACGGATTTGGATGAACCACCCAGCTGCCATTGCGCCAATTCATTGCGGCTCTTCGTCAATAAGTTCCAGGCTTCGCGGTAGCATTCGTAGCGCCAGCAGGCTTTCTTCCTCGGCGCGACAACCGGACACAGCATCGCCATCGTGAGTCTTCGCTCGCCGAGCAGGACGGCTGCCGGGATCAGATACCAGGCGTCCTTGGGGATGATCCTTCGACTTCGCTCAGGACAGGCTCCGGCGGCGAAGATGTCAATCTGGTCGACCGAGTAGTCGCGCTTCTTTTTGCAGTTTGGTTTGAACTGGCAGAGATACCCGGCACTCTTTTTCGCCGTGGTGGACTTCACCTGAACGCGCAGAAAGTTCTGTCGGTGTTCGATGCCAACGTCGTAGGCCTGCACGTCTCCCCATGGCTTGGAGACGATGAAGCGGCGCAGCGCGGCCTTCGCCATGAATTGAAGCTCGACCCATTCGCCGCGCTGTTTCGGACTGTTGAATCTCTCCCAATGTTTCATTTGGTTCTCCGAGACCTCGTTACTCAAAATCTTGTTCCTACCGTCCTGCCAGCGCACTCCTCCGACACAGAAACGTGTCCCTGCCACCGCGTTTGGCACGGATGTTTCTGCACAAGTTGTCGAATGGATGGACTGCGGGCGGGACGGATTTTTACTGCAAGAATGCAAAAGGCGCGACTGGGAAGGCCGCGCCTCGCGAGAATTTCTCTCTATATTTCCAGTTTACTAAAATGGGTGGGGCAAACCGGAAACGCGTGGCGACTTTATATTCGGCCTACTTTATTGAGGTTAGATGACTTCGTGTAATTTCTGCCTATTGACAAGATTTTGAGGAAATTTATTAGATCCCGAGGTAAGGTCTGGACTTTTTTATTGCCCTCCGCACTCTACGCTCGGGAGTGAAATGCTTTGCCCGTAACCAGGCCGGGTGGCGCTCTTATCGATGGGGCGCCCTCATTTTTGACGATTTTGCGAAAGACGAACCGCGCTACTTGCGGTTATCGCGTCTCTCAGGTCAGCCCCGCATGTATCCCTAACCTCTCAGCGACCTTGCGCAACTGCTTGTCTTTCGTCCACAGAAGAGTGGACGGCTCGATGAAGACCGAAGCGATCAGGTGCGCGTCGATCAGCCCGATGCCGAGACTGTATAGGCGGCGGGCTTCGATCATCGTCCGCACTTCGCTCAACCGCGCCACGCGTAATTGCGGCAGGTTGTCCAGCAGGGAAAGCGTCCGGGCGCGCTGTTTCAGTGAACCCAACGCAAGCTCTGCCGTGATGAACGGATGAATCACGATCTGCCCCTGCATCAGAAGTCTGCGCAAGTCGTGATTGCCGGAGCGAAGGTGGTCGATCCAGACGGAGGTATCGGCGAGGATCAATTCACCCTTGCCTTAGTTCTTGCCAGGCCTTCGGCGCGGAAGGTTTTGCAATTCAGGCATCGCGCCTCCCAGTGACGCGAGCCGGCGCGCGCTCTCGCGTTCGATCAGGGCTTTTAACGCTTCGCGAACCAGAGCCGTTTTTTCGGCCACGCCTGTGAACTCCTGGGCGGTGCGCACAAGATCGTCGTCGAGTGCGATGGTGGTTCTCATAAGCATCAATTATAGCATCATTAGATGATCAATTAGATGCTGTATAACATGCAAGGCTTTTCGGGAATTTCAGCTGTCCCTCCAGTACGGGTCGGAACGTGAGCCTGCATACCCATTGCTAAAGCGCTAGAACTGGCAGCGATAGCCTATGACCGCTGCGCCGCGTCGTGAGAGCCGCCCGAGGCCATGCCATAAAGGTTGCCGTCTGTTGCCTGGATCGGCGCCACCGGTCCGCCGGCGGCTGGCCATTCGAAGCTGCTGATGGCGGTACAGTTTGTGCCTGGGCGCACACCGCCAGGCTGAAGGTGATGGCCGCGAACGCGAGTGCATGAGTCAGGGTGAGTAACGATTTTTTCATCGGAATGTCCTCTTCACGAACATGCCGCAGTGAGGCAGTACAGAAAAATGGATTTAAGAACACGGGCCCAGAAGCCGAGGGGGTCTCCGCCCCGGACCCGTTCGCGACCGTTACTTCGTCACGACGAACTGAGGATTGCTGTCGAGCGTTCCCGACGGCGTAACAACAGAAACCGTGCCGGTACTCGCGCCCGCAGGAACTGTCGCCTGGATGTAGGTATCGGACTCAACCGTGAAATTCGCCTGCACGCCGTTGAACGTGACGCCTGTCGTTCCGGTCAGGCGGTTGCCGAGAATGATGATCTGCTTCCCGACTTTTCCGGCGGTGGGTACGGTTTGCACAAGAGGACTCAGCCCGGTCGAGAATCTGAAGACCGCGCCAGTGCAGCAGGCATCGGCGTTGAGCAGCGTGCCTCCGTAAAAATTGCCATCGGTGCCTTGAAAGAGCATTCCGGCTGGATCCGTGCCGCGCTGGCCCGAGAAATCATAGAGCGTAGTGAACCCGCCCTCCGGCGTAAGCTGAAAGATCAATCCGCCGCCGGACTGTGGCCCCAACACATCGTAGAAATTGCCATCGTTGGCCAACGTGAGCGCGTTAAAAGGGTTACACAGGTCAGCGTCGCTGAAACGATGCAGAACCTGGTAGCTGTTGTTCGGTCCGATCCTGAACGCGGTCCCGCAGAACCTGGTGCCACCAGTGTAGGTGATGCCGAACAAAGTCGAATGCGGACCTTGTGTCACTGCCAGCGGCTGTGCACCGTCGATGCAGTGCGTGGCCGAACAGAAGTTGTAGATCACCGAATAGACTCCGGATGACGTCAACTTGTAGGCGACGCCCGGAGCCCCGGTCCCGGTTCCACCGAATTGCGCGACCCCGTAGAAGTTTCCATCGTCGCCCAGGATTGGCGCAGAAGGAGGTTCTTCGCCATCCGCGCAATTTGCCTGCGAGCAAAAGCTGTACAACAGCTTGAACTGGCCGCTTGGGCTAATTGAGAAAATTGTGCCCGCGCCGCCGTCGATTGGGTCGTTCACTCCTCCGCGTTGAGTAACGCCATAGAAGTTGCCGTCGCGGCCTTCAACGATTCCGACCGGGTGTTGGCCGTCGGGGCATGCGGGGTTGGCGCAGAAGGAATAGAGCTGCGTGAACTCTCCGCTCAGTGTCAGCTTGTAAATAGTCCCGGTGAGTGAAGAGTTGCCGCCCGCCGTCGTAACCCCGTACAGGTTTCCATCGCTACCGAGTATGGGAGGGATAGGCTGGTCGCCGTCGGCGCAGCCGCTCTGCGTGCAAAACGTGTGGATGATCGTGGTCGCGCCACTGGGCGTCATGCGATAGATGTAACCGTTCTGATGGAATGCAGAAAATGCCTCGCTGTAAAAATTTCCGTCGGTCGCCTGGATAAACATAGTCGGATTTACCGGGGCGCTTATGCCTTGGCCGGAGAGATAAGTAATCGTTTGTGCCTGGGCGCACACCGCCAGGCTGAAGGTGATAGTTGCGAACGCGAGTGCATGAGTCAGGGTGAGTAACGATTTTTTCATCGGAATCTCCTCATCAAAACGTGCCCGGGGGAGGAGCACAGAAAGTGGTTAAATACGGGCCCGGAAAAACGGAGGTATCGCCCCGGGCCCGTGCGCAACGATTACTTCGTCACGACGAATTGAGGATTGCTGTTGAGCGTTCCCGAGGGAGTGACAACAGAAACCGTTCCGGTTGTCGCACCGGCGGGAACCGTAGCTGTGATGTAGGTATCGGCTTTGACGGTAAACGTAGCTGGGACACCGTTGAATGTAACGCTGGTCGACCCGGTCAGTCCGTTGCCGAGAACAATGAC
>DATAUY010000245.1:0-2296 GCA_036268025.1 Candidatus Sulfotelmatobacter sp.
TCACCGCCATGAATGATGTACTGCGATCCACGCAGCGCCTCAACTGCTTCGGGGCGAAGCAATCCATGAGTGTCGGAAATGACGCCGATGAAAATAGGAGTATCAGTTGCCATGGCCCGGCTCGCGGTTTGCTTTCATCAAGTCATTCATTTCGGCGTGCGAAGGAGCGCCATCCATCGCGGACCAAGTTCCCTTCGCCTTTACTTCTTCGGCAAGACGCCGCAACAGTCCTATCGCAGCCCGCATCGGCCCCGATCCCAGGCTGATTCGTTTCACGCCGAGAGCAGAGAGTTCCGCGGCAGAAGGACCGCCAGGAACCGCAAGGATGTTTAGCGGGCATTTCAGGTCTTTCACCAGCCGTCCAATCGTCTCCGCATCGCGCACGCCTGGGGCAAATACGCAATCGGCTCCAGCGTCGCGAAAAGCGCTCAAGCGCCGCACCGTTTCATCGTAGCGTTTACCCGGTTCGCCAATCTGCAACAGATAGACATCCGTTCGTGCATTTAGCACCAACGCCACGTCAGATTTCGCTGCGGCTGCACGAATGGCGCGAATTCTCTCAACTTGCAACGACAGATCGGCCAGCGGGCGTTCAGGATTCCCCGTGGCGTCTTCGAAATTCATGCCAACGGCACCGCCGGAGATCACGTTCTGCGTCGTGTGAAAAGCTTGTTCCGGAGTGTGGCCGTAGCCAGCCTCAACATCGGCCGTGACGGGAACTCTTACCGACTCGGCAATCTGCGCAACACAGGAAAGCATCCGTTCTGGCGGGATCTGCTCGCCGTCGGGATAACCTTCCACGAAGGCGATGCCGGCGCTGGTTGTCGCAAGCGCAGGAAAGCCTGCCTGCTCGATAACACGCGCGCTGGCGATGTCCCACACGTTAACCAGAAGCACCGGATCGGCCGCATGGTGCAAGGCTCCGAGCGCTTCGGCCTTGCACTTTTGTTCAAGATCAGGCGCGGGCATTGGAATCTCCCAAAAGACAAAAGCCAATGAACTCTATCGAATCATTGGCTCCGATCCAGTTAAAGACTTGCGTTATGCCGCTTTCGCCATGCGCCGCGCCTCGATCCCATCCAGAGCGCGCCATAGCGACTGCGCCGCATTTTCAGCAGCGTCGAGCGTCTTCTCCGCCATCTTTGGATTCGCCGTCACTCGTTTTTCCAACTGCTTGCGCCATACCTGCGAGTGATAGATGTCGGCGGCCGCGTGCAGGGTGAAATACCCGCAAGTCTTGTCGTCGGCTGCGTACATCTGGCGCAATCCCCGTTCCTTTTCCTTCGCCACCCGCGGCACCTGCGATTCGTAAGCGTAAAACGCGGCGAGAGCTTCTTCCGCAGTACCTTTATTCGCAACGTGATGAAAGTGCGAGATGAGTTTTTGGACCTCGGGTAGCACTTGATGGTACTTGAGATCGCGAGTCGACCCCATGCCCTCGGCGAAATCGAGCCATAGATCCGCATGAGAAACTTCTTCGTTGCCACCCTTTTCATCGCGCATGTTGGCCAGCACGGCACGACGCAGTTTGCCCTCTTCCTGGCGCAGGGCAAATGCGGCGAGATAGGAAGGAAAAGCTTCGACATGATGGAAGTAGTGCTGCGCGTACTCGCGCACATCGTCGCGAGTCAATTCTCCCGCCGACCATGCTTTGTAAAAGGGATGGCAAAGCAAGTCGTACTTCGCGATGCGGGCGTCGAGCTGAGAAAAGAATTCGGGGCTGGTCATAAAAACCTCCTGATATCCGGGACTCATCAATATACGGATGCGCGCTGTGAATCGGCAAGGAAGAGATCACCCTGCACGCTACAATGGAACCTGGTTCGAATGCCGCAGTTTACTGAACAATTCGACGTAGTCGTCGTTGGCGCCGGCCACGCAGGATGCGAGGCCGCCATGGCCGCCGCGCGCATGGGCCTGAAGACCTCGCTCTACACACTGAACGTCGATCTGATCGCGCAGATGTCGTGCAATCCCGCCGTCGGCGGTATTGCCAAGGGACACCTCGTCCGCGAAGTCGACGCTCTCGGCGGCATCATGGGCGAGATCACTGATGCGGTGGGCATTCAGTTTCGCCTTTTGAATACTTCACGCGGCCCGGCGGTTTGGTCTCCGCGCGCGCAGTGCGACAAGCAAGCTTACCGGCTGAAGATGCGCGAGGTACTTGAATCGCAGGCGAATCTGAAGATCAAGCAGGCGGAAGTAGCGGACCTGATTGTGGAACCGGCTCCCGGCTCTCGGCTTTCGGCTTCCGAAGAAATCTCGCAATCGGTGGATGAAGGTTGCCTTTCCGAAA
>DATAUY010000246.1:0-3792 GCA_036268025.1 Candidatus Sulfotelmatobacter sp.
CCCGCCTTGCGGATGACCTCGCAGTCCTGCCAGCGGACGCCATGGTTCCATCCCGTACCGAGCGCCTTCATCGCGGCTTCTTTCGCCGCAAAGCGAGCGGCATAGCGCTCGGCCCGGTTTGCTTTCGAATCGCAATAGCGCCGCTCTCCCGCAGTGAAGATGCGCTGAAGGAATCTCTCACCGAAGCGTTCAATCGATTGCCGGATGCGTGGAACTTCCGCGATATCGATGCCTGTGCCGACGATCATGATGATCCTGAATCTTACAGCAGGCGGTCGCCGCGATAGATGAGCCGGCCCTCGACGAGGCGTGCCTCTGTCATCAGTTTGTGCGGCTTGGTTGGCCCCGTACCGTCAATGTGCAGCACTTCGTGCCCGTGCGCTACCAGCCAATCGGAAACCAGCATTCGGTGGCACTGAAAATACAAACGCTCGGCGCACATGTAAGCGGTGCGGGATTCTTCCGCCAATGCCATAAGCCGGGCCATGGCCCGCTCGAATTCAGGTGTGAGCATGTAGTCCGCATAATTACGAAAGCTGTCATTCCGCAAAGCGATGTTGGGCGATTCGTCGAGAATCTTCTTGCGGTATCCGCCCAGTTCCTTCATCCAGACATAGCGAATCTGCGCGTCCGGCAGGGTCTTCTCCAACGATTCACGATTGAACTGCGGCAGCCTGCGCGATGCAGGGAACGCTCGAATGTCCACGAGCGTCCCTACCTGATGCGCGTCCAGTGCCGCGATCAATTCATCGAGCGGACGCGTCGAGTGGCCGATGGTGTAAAGAGTGGCCAGGAAAATATCCGTTCCATGTTACGGATGAGAATTCAAGTTAATCCGAAATACGAAACTCGAGAAAGGGCTTCGGTATCGCGACGATCTTGTCATCGCGACTGAAATCCATACGGTCGTCGATGGGTTGAAATTTCACGATGACCTTAATGAGAGGGCAGTGTTTGTAAACATATCGACCCTCCCTCCGTGAGTACAGGCCGCCCTCGGAGGTAAGCACGCGCAGTATTTGCCTCCGCGTCATTCCGGGCCCGACCGTAGAGATGGACGGCATGACTTGTTCGAGCCAATGCGAGTGCTCCTCATCTATTGTCAAGTCGGACTTGGCATCTGTTCCGGTCCGCTGCGCATTCGCGCCGATTATTACAATGGCAGAAAGGAGTGTGATGGCAAGAATTTGTCGCACGAGATCTCCTTATTCGCTCAGGAACAGAAGGGCAGATCTGATCGCATGATCCTGGTTCGAAAACACTGTTCGCAGATCGAGCAGCACGCGGCCCTCCTCCACGCGGCCGAGGATCGGCGGGTCGGAAGCGCGAAGGCGTGCCGCGATTTCATTCGCGCTAAGATTGGCATGAGTGACGGCGAGCAGCCGAGTCGGCAAAGCCGCCGACGGGGCCGCGCCCCCGCCCACGACCGAGTCTCCGTCCACGATCTCGCATTTCAGTTTTCCAGTTTTTAGTGAGTTCGCTACAGTCTCAGCACGCGTCCCGATTTCTTCTTTCGTCTGCCGCATCATCTTTAGTGCAGGCACAGCGTCACCATCGCGCCTCACATAGGCGAGCAATGTGGCCTCAAGTGCAGCATAAGTCAGCTTGTCCACTCGCAGGGCGCGGAAAAGTGAATTGGCGCGCATGCGCGCGACGAGCTCCGTCCGGCCGCTGATCAACCCCGCCTGCGGCCCGCCCAGCAGTTTGTCGCCGCTGTAGGTTACGGCATCGACTCCGGCGCGCAGACTGTCGAGAACGCTAGCCTCGCCATCAATACCGAAACACTGCAAATCCACAAGCGCTCCGCTGCCCAAATCTTCCATCAGAGGAATCTTGTGTTTGCGCGCAAGTGCTACAAGTTCCGGGATCGAAGGCTGCTCGGTGAAACCGGTGATTTCGAAATTCGACCGGTGCACGCGCAACAACAGCCGGGTGCGTTCGTTGAGGGCGTTCTCGTAATCCGCGATCCGCGTCCGGTTCGTCGTGCCAACCTCGCGCAATACTGCACCGGATTTCGCCATTACATCCGGAATGCGGAAGGCCCCGCCGATCTCGACCAGTTCTCCGCGCGAAACGATGACCTCGCCGCCGTCCGCCAGGGTATTGAGCGCCAGCAGGACCGCGGCGGCATTGTTGTTCACCACGATCGTCGAAACATTTTCATCGCCAGTCGCTTCGCCGAGCAATTTCTGAAACAGCCGGTCGGCATGAGAATCCCGCTTGCCGCGCTCGCCCGATTCAAGATCAAGTTCGAGGTTCGTGTAACCGCCTGCCAGTTCGCGAATGGCCTTGATCGCATCCTGCGTCAGAGGCGCGCGTCCTAAATTCGTATGGAGGATGACGCCCGTTGCGTTGATGACCGTCCGCAACGACGGGCGAAGAGATTGCCGTATCTCCGTCTCGATCGCGCCGCCGATTCCATCCAGCGCCAACCGCAGGGCCGCGTCGTCGAGCAGTCCGGAAGCGATCTCTTGCCGCATCCGCAAGAGCACTGTGCGCGCAGCGTCGGTTGCCGCATACACTCCCTGCGAACGGCCCAATTCGGCGATCGTCGGCTGCCGAATTAACTCATCTACCGATGGCAACTCGCGAAACAGATCAGTCTTGGCTGCGTTTTTCATTTGCTCATCTTCATTCACTATCGGCGGGACTGACCCACGAAATCGCGTTACAGTGTGTGCAGGTATGCCAGCAGGTTCTCAATGTCCTCCGAACTAAACTTCTGGCTGTAACCGGGCATGTCCTTGCGCCCAATCCGTATGATGTCGGTCACGCGCTCATCGTTCGCGGGCAGTCCGCTTAACGAAAGATATTTATGCTGAAAAATACCCTTGAGCGGCGGACCCTTTTTCCCGCGCGTGGAGTAAGCTTCGTGACAACGATCGCACTCGGCGTCGTAAATCTTCCGCCCCGCCGCCTGCTGTGGATTCAGTCCTAGTTCCGCATCCGACTTGCGCCGCTCGACATCGCAAGCTGAAAATGCAATCGCGACCAAGACGGCGAGTGCCAGAGTTCCGGCCTGCCAGCTTCGAACTTGACCTTTGCTCAAACTCCCATCCATCGCATCTTCCGCAGGCTGCAGATCTCCGCCTGCCACTCTACAATATAGATCAAAGGGATTGTGCTCTTCCGATGAACGTCGCCATCAAAAGAGTCTACGCGGCCCAATCCAGCAGCGATGGCGCGCGTGTGCTTGTCGATCGCCTTTGGCCACGCGGCCTTTCGAAAGCAAGCGCCGACATCGACGAATGGCTGCGCGATCTTGCGCCTACAGACGACCTTCGCCGCTGGTACCATGCCCGGCCCAATGAATGGCCTGAGTTTCGCCGCCGCTATCTCAAGGAACTCCGGCAACCGGAATGTGAAGAGTCGCTTTCCCGCCTATACCAGGTCGCCGGCAAGCGGAAGCGGCTCACGCTGCTGTTCGCCTCGAAAGACGAAACCCGCAACAATGCGGCGGTCTTGAAGGAACTGCTCGACGGTGCGCGCAAGCCGCCCACAGGGACCGGCCCTGGCGGAGTTCAAACCGTTCATCGCCGCGAGGCAGCCGTCCGCCGGCGATAGCTTGCTCCGGCGCCGTCTCGCTTCGATTAGAATTTTCCGCATGAGGCCGGTCTTCCATTGGAGTCTCGGCGCACGTTCTCTCGAACTCGGGAAGCGTACGTTGATCATGGGCATCGTGAATGTGACGCCAGACTCCTTCTCTGACGGCGGCCAATTCCTCGATCGCGATAAAGCCCTCGAACACGCGGAGCGTTTGCTCGCCGAAGGCTCGGACATCATCGACATCGG
>DATAUY010000247.1:0-13914 GCA_036268025.1 Candidatus Sulfotelmatobacter sp.
GCCATTTCGAGCACAACGTCTACGCCCAGCCCGCCGGTCTTTTCCATCACGATCGCATCTACATCTTCTTTCGCGGGATTGAGAACATAATCGGCCTGCATCTCGCGCGCGATCTTCGCGCGATGCTCATTGACTTCGATCGCGAAAACTGAAGTCGCGCCTACCGCCTTCGCTACCGCGATAGAAAACAGCCCAATCGGCCCGCAGCCTGTCACGGCAACGGTCTTAGCGGCGATCTCGCCCGCGAGGACGGTGTGCACCGCATTCCCCAGCGGATCGAGGATTGACGCATACTCCTGCGGAATCGCCGGATCAAGCTTCCAGATGTTTGTCTCGGGAATCACCACATACTCGGCGAATGCCCCGTCAACGTCCACGCCGATAATCTTCACATTCTGGCAGATGTGCGCCTCGCCGGTGCGGCATTGCAGGCACTTGCCGCAGGCAACGTGCATCTCGGCGGAAACGAAGTCGCCTCCTTTCACGCTCGTAACTTCATCGCCGAACGCGGCCACCTCTCCGCAGAACTCATGCCCGGGAATCAGCGGCGGATGAATCCGGTTCTGCGCCCAGCGGTCCCAGTTGTAGATGTGCAAGTCCGTGCCGCAGATCGACGCGACTTTCACCTTCACCAGCACGTCGCCGCGTCCGAACGCGGGAATCTTCACCTCGCGGACGTCCGCGCCCGGCGCCGCCTCCGACTTCACCACCGCCAGCATTGTTCGATCGCTTGTTGCCCCAGCCATCAAATGTCACCTGATGAATTCGATGCGAAAAAAGCCGCAACACAAAACGTATGATTCTAGCACCGCGACCATTGCCGGGCCCCGTCGAGGCTGTGCGGCGTCACACCGGTTGTCAAGCAATTGCAAAAACTGCAAGCTGCGAACGGCATCGTGCCGCAACCGCAAACCAGAAGCTGATTTATCGCATCAGAATCGGATCGGCATTTGGGAAGCCGCATAGGTTTGTCTGCGGCAAAGCCTCGGAGAGCAGGAGGCAGATCGGCTGCCGCGATGGAGGTCAACGGACAACGTGCATCCACGATTGATTGCCACCTTGCTGATTGTCGCATTGATTTTCGCGGCGGGCGTAACCCTGTCAGCCTCGACAGTTGCGGTGCAGTACCCCGAGGGAAGTGTCCACGGCTTCCTCCTGCTCAGTACGATGGACGGAACTCCGCTCGCGGCAGGCGATCTTCTGCAGAGCGTCCACCGCAATCAGATTACTGCGCGGCTTGTGTTTCATTTCAAAGATGGCTCCTTGCAAGATGAAACCACCGTATTCACCCAGCGCAGTAGTTTTTCACTCGTCTCATATCACATGATTCAGAAGGGTCCTGCGTTTTCGCGTCCGACGGAACTTTCCATTGCATCCTCCGGTCAGGTCACGGTCCGCTACACCGACGACAAAGGCGAAGAGAAAGTCGAGAACCAACATCTCAAGCTGCCCTCTGACCTGGCAAATGGATTAGTCCTCATTCTGCTGAAGAATCTTCGACCGAAAGATCCGCTTCCGCAGTTTTCGATGGTCGTGGCCACCCCCAAGCCGCGCATCGTAAAGCTCTCACTGATGTCCGACGGCAATGAGCCTTTGTCGCTGGGCGGCGTCAAGCGCGAAGCGATGCACTACGTCATCAAGGTGCAAATCGGAGGCGTAGCCGGGGTGGTAGCCCCTCTGATCGGTAAGCAGCCGCCGGACGCGAGCGTCTGGATCATGCACGGAGATATGCCAGCGTTCGTGAAATCGGAAACTCTCTCCTATTCCGGCGGACCGCTCTGGCGGACGGAACTCCTGTCGCCGACCTGGCCAAAGTCAGCATCGTCAGAATCGAAAGAGGCACCCTCAGCGAAACAGTAGGTGCATGCCGAGGGTGGAGGAACGGCGCTTCAGCGGGCGTAAAGCAAACAGAAATGAACCGGGTTCAGCCCCTGGGGAACTTAACTCTACTTCGTCACTTCTTATACTCCTCAGACTTCCCCCTCGGAATGCTCAGCGTTTTCCATTCCTGCGACCGCAGATGCTTGGCCAGAAACACAATCTGTCCGATGTGCTGCGCATAGTGCGCGATCTGCCGGTTGATGGCCTGCAACACGGTGTGCGGCTCGCCGCGGATTGTCACCGTGCGCATCACGTCTTCCGGCTTCAGCGGATCGATCGCCGCAAACACGCACGTCCATCCCTCTTCCCACCACGCCATCACTTCCGCGCGCGTGGTCGCGGGCGTAACTTCAAACTCACGGTCGCGAAAACGATGCGGTTTCTCGCCGTCACTGCTTAGAAAGTCCGTAAACCGCGACCGCATATTTCCTGCAAGGTGCTTCACCAGGATCGCGATCGAGTTCGCCTCCGGATCCAGTGTCACGAAGAAGTCCTCATCCTTCAGTTGCGTCATCGCTCCTTCGCCCATGCGCTTGTGCCCGCGCAACTGCCGCCGCGCTTCTTCCAGGTAGTGATTCGCCGCATCGTTCATCGCTGGGTTCCTCTCGTCGCAAAAAGCAACTTAGACTGGCGCCGGAGAGTGAGAGAGCGCCCTGCTTTCGGGTCCTGCGGGCTCGATCTCCATTCTCATCTCCAAACCACCCACCCATGCTGCCACTACGTTATAGATGATGGCGCCAAGCGCTCCGATGAAAAATCCCATGACGCCATTCACCAGAGGCAGGACGATCGAGAGAAGAAAAAAGTATCCGCCCTCGATAGGTGTGCTCTCTCCGACAAGCGACCTGAAGCTCATCATCAGCAGCGCGACCGGGATGAAAATTAATCCCATTGCGCCATACAGCATCCCTGCAACCTTCGCAGCCGATAACACTCCCACCGATTTCAGAATGTGCATAACCGCCTCCATTCCGCTTGTCTGCCCGAGGTCGTTTGCCTGGCCTCAAACAAATATCTCGCCGCATCCCCGACTTTACCCCTTTCGCAGATCGTTGACGATGTCCGTTGCCTCCCCCAGACTGCATCCATAAGTTCTTCTCGCCAGATAAATCGCCGCGATCCTCTGACCGCGCTGATCCAGCTCCCGCAGCCGCTTCTTCTGTTCCTCTGCCGGCAAATACTTTAGATTGGCGAAGTCCGCCTTCACCACGACCTCGGGTGCAATTTCGATTCCTTCCGGCAGCGCATCCAGAAACGCCAGCGCTCCCGGCACTACCTGCCACTTGATCCGCAAGAATGGCGGCACCTGCATCTGCACCGGATAATCCAGGTACAGCGACGTCGAACTTCCGTACCAGTGCTTCTCCGCAGCGCCCGGCCGCGAGTCTTCCGCATCCAGAGCGGCAGAGACTGGCGCGGGATCAATCGCCAGCTCCAATTCAATCCATCTGATGATTTGTGTCGCGGTCCTATTCTGGTTCGAGCTGTCGAGGACCGTCAGATGCTCCCGTACCAGCCGCGCCGAGCGAATCTCGGAGTACGCCAGAAACAGCACAGTCGGATCGGCGGGGCTGAGGCGCTCATTCAAATAGGAACGAAAGTGAATGAACAGTCCCTCATCCCCCTTTCGCAGCAGCCAGTTCTGCGGATGAAAGCGCGCGGTCACGAACCGATGCAGAGCCAGCAGCAACAGCAGAATCGCGCCCGCGATGTAATAAGAGACCTTTCGCGCCGGCCAACGGTAGAACAAAACTGCCGCGCAGGCTCCAAGCGAGATCAGCACAAACAAGACTGCATGGAACCGCGAAGCGCGAAACAGAACATCACGCTCTGTCTCCGGAACGTCAACCGCCCGCATCAGTCGCATCGCCATGACCCGAACTTATCCCGGATTTCTCGTCGAATTGAAGTGCTTACTCGGATTCGGCGGCTACGATGCGCTTCCCAGCGCGGCTGCCCCACTAACGTTGTCGGGTGCCCATTCTAACGTCGTGCTTTTTACGACGTTAGAATGGGGATTTTGATTTCCACGGAACTCACGCCCTGGCCCACCCACCGCCGCCTGGCGTCTCAATCCGAATCCTCTCCCCCACGCTGAGCCGCGCGCTGAACTTTCCCGGCATCGTCTCGACCGATCCGTCCGTTCGGGTCAGCCAAGCCTTCCCCGCCGCACCGGCCGATCCTCCACTCAACCCCCAGGGCCCACGCGTGCGCCGATCGGCCAGCAAAGTCACCTCGCAATCGGCCAGCACTTCGATCTCGCGCACGATTCCGTCACCCCCGCGGAATTTTCCCGCTCCGCCGCTGCCTGCCCGCAGCGAATACTCCCGCACCCGCAGCGGATACGCATACTCCAGCGCCTCCGCCGGAGTGTTCAGCGAATTCGTCATATGCGTGTGTACTCCCGAAACGCCGCCTTTCCCTGGCCGCGCTCCCATGCCGCCCGCAATCGTTTCGTAGTACGTAAACGGCGCGCCAGTTCTTGCATCGACTCCTCCAATCGTCAGATTGTTCATCGTTCCCGAAGCCGCCGCAGGTATCTTCTCGGGCACGGCCTGCGCCAGCGCCCGCAGCAACACGTCCACGATCCGCTGCGAAGTTTCCACGTTCCCCCCCGCCACCGCCGCCGGAGGCCGCGCATTTACAATCGTGCCCTCCGGCGCAATCACCCGGATCGGCCGCATCAACCCCGCGGTCGCCGGCACTTCATCCGCAAGCAGGCAGCGAAACACATAGAAGCATGCCGAATAAGTAATCGCGGCGACGGCATTCACGCTCCCGGCCACCTGCGGATCGCTGCCAGCAAAATCCACCGTGACCATGTGGCATGGAACCATGTGGCGCGGGCGCCCCCGTCCGCGAAAGCCCACAGTAGCGCCGGCGACCTCGCCGGCTGTCTCGACAGCGTCTCGCCGTCGCTTCCCCCCACGCGCACCAACTCGAATCGTTACCGCAATTCGAATCGGCGCTTCACCAATCCCATCGTCATCCAGAAAATCCTCAGCCGAATATTCACCGGACGGTACCCTCCCCAAGAACGCCCGCATCAACTGCTCGGAATACTCGAGCAGTTCGGCTGCTGCCCTTCGAACCCGCTCCACTCCATATCGCGCGCAAACCTCCCGCAACCGCTCCGCGCCAGTATGACAAGCTGCGATCTGCGCTCCAATGTCCCCCTCGCGCTCCGCCGGAGTCCGGACATTATTCAGCAGCATCGCCAGCACATCTCGGTTCATCTCTCCGCTGGTCATCAATTTCACCGGAGGAATTCTCACCCCTTCTTGATAAACCTCCCGGCACAGCCCCATCGATCCCGCATATGCACCGCCCACATCGGCATGATGCGCCCGCGAAGCCACGTAGAAATCAGGATTCATGAAACTGGGGGCCCGATGTCTCGCGGACTTTGCGAGACGGCTTGCCCTAAGCTTGTCGAAGGGTGGGAATTTTTTCTGTCCCACATACACCGGCGCCACCAGCGTAATATCCGGCAAATGCGTTCCCCCCCGAAACGGATCGTTCAGCATCACCACATCCCCCGGCCCCATCGCGGCCGCATCAATAGCGGCCCGCACTGACATCGGCATCGATCCCAGGTGCACCGGCATATGATCGCCCATGGCGATCACCTCTCCCTCGCTGTCAAACACCGCGCACGAGTAATCACGCCGCTCCTTAATGTTTGGGGAAAACGCCGTCCGTCGCAGGGCCGCGCCCATCTCCTCGGCAATCGAGTGATAAAGATTCTTGAATATTTCCAGTTCGATCGGATCGTGCGGCATGGGGGAAGTGTAGCGTAAGGCGGTTTCAGGCCTCGGTGTTGGGTCTCGGGTCCAACAGCCTTCGCACTATCCCAGCTTGGTTCGTGATCGCAAATCCCAAGATCCTGAGACCCGAGACCTGAGGCCCACGTTTCGAGACCACACGATTTTCCGCAAATTTCTATTGACACTGCATTCACGATCCCGCAATATCTTGTGCTATAGGACTCGCCCGTACAACAATTAGGGCCGGTCCTTAAGTTCGAGGGCCAAAGTCGTAACCCTTCAAGGGGAAAATCGCTCACGGAGGCTCCTTCAATGGCAACGAAGAAGAAGGCAAAAAAGAAGAAACACTAACCGTTTCGCGAGACGATACTCGCATCCGAGTTTTCACTGGCCTCTCCGGAGAAGCACCTCTCGAGAGGCTTTTCCCTTGGGCCGCTAAAAACATATAGGGACAGCCGCCCTCGGCTGTCCAGGAGCGAAGCTCCGCAGCTTTCCGTAAGTCTCTGTGCCTTCTGTGGTTCAAGATTTCGACCCGGTTCCCATTTCCAAAACTTCATCACTGATTCCATTACCGAATTTTGCGGCTTCCCCGCCAGACCTGTGTCACAATAAGCCAACTCACGCGGCGTGAGCCCGATCCAAGATGGCTGCGAGAAAAAAAGGCACGGCCAAAATCCGGACCGAAGAAATTCTCATCCCCGACAAGCTGTATTTTCGCATCGGAGAAGTCGCCACACTCTGCCACTTGCCCGCATATGTGCTGCGCTTCTGGGAGTCGGAATTTCCCCAATTGAAGCCCGTCAAGAGCAGCACCGGCCAGCGCATGTATCGCAAGCGCGACGTCGAAAACGTGCTGCGCATCAAACAACTTCTCTACGAGCAGGGATTCACCATCTCCGGCGCGCGCCAGCAACTGCGCACAGAAAACAAATCCGATAAAACCCAGGGAGCGATTCCGTTCCCCACACAATCGGCCCACGAGCTTCAACACATCCGCCAGGGCCTGCGCGAAATCCTCGACCTGCTCTCCACCAGAAAAACCGGTTGAGAGGGTAAACGCGCAACTAAACAACGATGATGTCATTCCGACTCGCCGCGAAGCGGCGGTGAGGAACCTGCTTTTTGAGTCCCGAACTTGAACCCCGGTCACGTTGTAGCCTAGAATCGCTCGGCCATGGCATCCAAACCGCTCGAAATCGAGCGCCTCGACCGCGGAATCCTCAGTTTCCGCGGACCGCTCACCATGGAAAACGTCACGCCCTTCATGAATGCGGTCCGCCGCGAAGCAGCTCCTACGATGATCCTCGACCTGAGCGGCGTTCCCTATCTCGATTCCTCTGGCCTGGGATCGCTCGTGAGCGCCTGTACCTCGGCCACCAAGTCCGGACGCCGCTTCGCCCTCACCGGTGTCAACAAGCGTGTCCAAAAAGTTCTGGAGATCACGAAGGTCGACCAGGTCTTCCTGACGTTCCCCACGCTCTCCGACGCGATCGAAGCCTTCACCAACGCCGGCACCGCATAGATCAGCGGACGAACGGTTGGGAATTTCCCGAATCACGACAGGAGACCCATTCAAGCCCGCCTTTGGCTTGAGTGGGATACGCAGACATGAAAACGCTCAACTTGTAAGAATAAAGTTGTCAGAAAGATGGAGCTACCGTGGAAGAGCGGCGCCTGAGCGCCGCGTCAAAGAAGGGAAAGAAACAGCCAGCGGCTCCAGCCCCGCATCAAGCCACGCGCCCGGAGTTCGACTTCTTCGGCCCAGCCGAATTCACCGTATCAATCCGAATGCGTGTCACGCGTGCAGTCTCCTGCACCAGATCGCTGGTCACCTTGCCGCCTTCTCCCGCCATCACTGAACCCGCGGCCAGCGCAAACCGCAACGCATCCGATTGATCTTCGAAGTACAGCACGACTTGTCCCGACATGTGACTTCTCCTCGCAGAGCGATAGCGGAATTGACGACTTGCAAAGATATAAACAACAAAGACCTGCGTTGCCACGACTTGCTGTGACGAGGGCGGCAGCGAGCGCCGCAATTAAGCTGTGCCAATTCTCGAAGAATGCGCCTTGCACAAAAAGTGATTCTCTTGGTTCAGCCAAAACCACTAGTACACCCGCGGGCGCGGACACTCCTGTCCGCGTGCCGGAAGTGCCGTTTCCCCGTTCTTTGCGGGAGAGCCTTCCCTGCGTCTGTCGAAGGGGACGGGGGTTTATGCCCCGATCTCTAACTCTGTAGCCCCCGACCGAAGCGGTCCCATTGGAAAGCCCTGTACTCTTTCTCTGTGACCTCTATGACCCCCGTGGTGAACGCTTTTCGATCATCATCTAAAATGTCCCATGCCCGTCTACATCTCCATGCTTCGCGGCGTCAACCTCGGCCCGCACAACCGCATTAAAATGGACGCTCTCCGCGCCCTCTATGAATCCCTCAAGTTCGAGGATCCCCACACCTACGTCCAAAGCGGCAACGTCATCTTTCGCGCCAAAGAAAAGAACACCGCCAGGATCGCGGTGCAGATTCAAAGAGCCATCGAAAAGAAGCTCGGATGCTGCCCCGCTGTCATCCTCCGCACCACCGCAGAGATGAAGAAAGCCATCGCTGCCAACCCTTTCGCCAACCGCCGCGACATCGTGCCCGGCAAGCTCCTCGTCACATTTCTCGCCGACGAACCTGCAAGCGACGCCCAATCCGTGTTCGACAAATTCAAGGACTATCCCGAAGAAATCCACCTCAAAGGGCGCGAACTTTATATCTACTTCCCCAACGGAGCCGGCAAATCCAGGCTCCCCTGGTCGCAAGTCGAACGCCTTATCAAAGTCACAGGCACCGCCCGCAACTGGAACAGCGTCACCAAAATGTGCGAGATGGCCGAAGCGTTGGAAAACAAATGAGCAGAAACCATCTCAAGCCGCGAAGCGGCGAAAGAGTGCAGCCCGCTAGGTCTCTAGAAAGTGAACCGCAGCATGAACTGCATCACCCGCGGCTGAGTCAGTGTGGAGCTATACACGATGCAACGTAGCGCTCAATTCGCCTTTACCCAGGGAAAGCAAAAGATGTAGCATCAATTCCATGGCGAAATGGCGAGCCATCCTGTCACTAGTTGTGGTTTTCGTATGGACGGCTGCGCCTGCGCTCGCTTGCCTTCCTGCTTCGGCGATGACCAAAGTCGAAATGGAGTGCTGCAAGAAAATGGCAGGAGACTGCCACATGGGCGCCCACAACCACCCGTGTTGTGAAAAAAGCGTGAACCGGACTGCTCCGGTTGCCGAACTTCAGCGAACGCATATTTTGCAGGTTGCTTTTACGGCAATAGCGTCCTCGTCACAACTACCGGAACGACCGACACCAGAAGCGGAATCTACTCGCGTAACTCTTGGTCTTCCTCTGCCGGCGCCTTCTAATCTCAATTCCATCCTAAGAATCTAGTCTCCGGTCGGCACGTCCCGCATCGCGGGGAAAGTGTGTCTATCAAACATTGGAGATGAATCATGAAACGAATGTTTATTGTGTTCGTCGCATTGGCATTTTCACAAAGCGCCAATGCTGCGAATCACGGACCGCTATTCGGGCTGGCAACGCCGACGAATTCACAAGGGGAATGGAACTTTGACGAGGGGATTTTTGACCGTACCACCAGCCTCGGCTCGCAAGCTTCATTTCGAGAACTGGCGGGATATGGTTTTACCCCGCATATAACACTCTCGTTCACGCTGCCCGTCGTGATCGGAAACACGCCTCTACCGCCTACTCGAATCCAGGCGGGGGCAGACTTCGATTCGACCCTTGCCTGGCGTTTCCAGCACACCGCAACCAAAGTCGGGACTCGAATCGAAAGCACCGCATTCGCAGGTTTGGTGGTTCCAGGCCCACAATCGGCTTTTGACGGTATCAAGCCAACCAACATTCCCGGATTCATGGTTGGGGGCGTAACCGGCACAGCGTCACTAAGCCACTATTTATGGCTTGGCGGCACGTACACGCGGTTTGTCGAGCATGATGGCAGCAAGCGTCCTGACGTGTTTGACTACAGCCTCGTCTACGGCTATCGACCGGTGAAATGGCGCAGGCCTCCCGATAAATGGGACTGGCGCCTTTTTGCCGAACTGGTCGGGGAACGTTCTGGAAGTTTCCTGCAATCGAGCGTGACCCTGCCAAACACGCAAGGCCATCAAGTATTCCTCGGTCCATCTGCCTTAGGAATCTATCGAAACTACACGGTGGGCTTTGGAGCGCAGTTCCCCATCTATCAGAACGTTGAATCGCAATTTCCGAAAGAACGAGTTCGCATCGCTGTCAATTTCAGCTATCTGCTTTTCCAACATTCACATTAGGAGAAATCAAAATGAAGAGTACAGCATTATTGCTGGTCCTGCTGTTCGCCACGTCAGTATCCGCAGAGATCAAGTCGATCGATATCACCATCTTTGGCATGGATTGAGAAGTCTGTGCCCACGCCGTGCGCGTGTCACTGAAATCAGTCTCTGGTGTGGACTCGGTTGACGTCAGCCTTGCGAAAGGACTAGCCACAGTCAAGATGAAAACGGGAAACACTGCAACCCTGGCACAGTTGCAAACCGCAGTTACGAAAAACGGATTCACGATGAAGCCGTCCACAGCCACCATCTCAGGAACCGTTGTGGTCACAGATGGAAAGGCGCAGCTAAAGGTATCGGGATCAAACGAAATGCTCGATCTTGCGCCAGAAGCAGGGATAGCGCCGACCGCACTCTCGTTAAACGGCAAGTCGGTTGCTGTTACCGGCGAGATTCCCGAAACGGCCAAAGGCAAACCATTTGCAATCCAGTATCGCTCGATAACGGAGCAATGATGAACATTCAAGCCAAACCAGGAAAAGGCACAGCGCTCTTGAGCTACTTCTCGCTTTTTACTTCGCTGGGTACGTTGCTCTGCTGCGCTTTGCCTTCCCTTTTCGTTTTATTCGGCCTCGGAGCTTTGGTTGCGTCGATGCTTTCGTTCCTGCCTTGGCTCGTCACTCTCTCGAGGCACAAGCAGTTGACGTTTGCAATCTCCGCTCTGCTGATCGCTCTCGGCTTCATCAACATTTATATGGTTGCTCCCCGCCTGAGGACGGCCGCCGAAGCATGCAGCCCAGGCGACAGCACGTGTGCCGATGCAAGCCGGTTCTCTAAAATTGTGCTATGGGTTTCGGCAGCGATCTATGCCACTGGCTTTTTTGTCGCGTATGTCTTGGGGCCAATCCTAAGCAGGCTTGATCGGTAAACGCTAATCACACTCGCACGCTTTGCCACACAACGACTGCCGCTCCCTAAAGCCGGGTGCCCCATGTCTCGCGTTTGTTGCGAGACATGGGGATTTTCGTCGTTTGTATCCCACTCGGACTATCAATACCGAACACTGACAATCTCAAGACGGTGCTACGCGGTGTCAATCCAAGGCATTTCTCCCACCACATAACCAACCGGATACCCGCAAAAAAAGGGCAGCCGCCAGGCCGCCCAAGAAGAACGGAGAACTGAAAACTGCTTTCTACTTCTTCCCCCTCAACATCTCCACCACCCGGTCATAATCATCCACAGTCGAATACTCAATCACGATCTTCCCCCGGCCCTTCCGGTCGCGAATCCGCACGCGCACTCCGAGCATTCTCTCCAGGTCAAGCTGCGCCGCCTTCACATTTGGATCCACCCATCGCGCGCCACTACTTTTCTTTTCGCGCACCACTCCCGGCATATCGGGCAGCGGATCGAGCAATCCATCCATCCGCAGCACCAGCATTTCAACCTGCTCCAGATTCATGCCCTTCTTCACCGCATACAGCGCGGCTTCCGCAATGCGATCATTGCCTTCCAGCTTCAGCAGCTCTTTCGCCTTGGCGAAGTTGATGGTCTTGTTCGCGAGCATCTCCATGACTTCGCGCGGCAGCTTGAGCAGCCGCATGTAATTCGCGACCGATACCCGTGACAATCCGACACGCGCGCCAATCTGCTCTTGCGTGAGTTGGAATTGATTGCTCAATACGCGAAAAGCTTCGGCCTGCTCCAGCGGGCTTAGGTCTTCGCGTTGCAGGTTCTCGACAATAGTCATCTCGGCCGCCTGCTGGAGCGAAACCTTCCGCACCAGCGCCGGGATGTGTGTCTTGCCCGCCTTCTTCGAAGCATGTAATCGCCGCTCGCCCAGAACTAAGACGTACCGGGTTTCGTCCTCTTCCGACGGACGCACCACGATCGGCTGCACGACTCCGCTGGCCTTGATCGATTCCGACAATTCCTCGAGCGCATCGTCATCCTGCACATACCGCGTCTGAAACGGGTTCTTGTCAATGTCCGAAATCGCCACATTGATCACGAGATTCCCCGGCACCCGCGACGGCTCCGCCTGCGCCTGAATCGTGAGAGGTTCGTCAATCCCCGCAGTGTTGTCATCCCGAACAGTGTTGTCATTCCGAACGAAGTGAGGAACCTGCTGTTCGCCGGCAGAGGAACGAAACGTGGGGACAGGTTGATGTGGCGCGGCTCCATGCGCAACAGAGCCTGCCCTTAGCTCATCGAAGGGCTGGGGATTTTGATTTCCGGGCGCCGAAGCCGGCGCTGTCGGCGCCACCACCCGCGGCCCAGGCAGCAACGAAGCCAGACCGCGCCCTAAAGCCCGCCGCTTCTCGACCTTATCTTTATCTTTGTCCGCCGCTTGCCCCACAACTTTCCCCGCCGCAGCCGTGTTGTTCATTCGTCGTTCCTCGTAATCTTTCCCACTCTTGTTTCTGTCATCATGAGGGAAGCGAAGGATCTACGCATTTCCTGTCCGCAATGAAAATATGTGATGCAGCATCGCGGCCGCAGCGGGGGCCGAGCGGTCCCAGAAGCAAACTCCGTCCGCTGCCTACATAGACGGACATCAATGTAATATATAGACGTGCATCAATATGCTAAGCCGTCTTGTCCATATCTCCCGCAGCCGGAATCTCCTCAACGTTCACTTGCTCCGTCTGCGCTGGCACTTCGGCGATCGGGGCCTCGTCTCCACTGACGGGCGACGCCTGAGAGCTGAAAGCCACCTGCCGCTCAATAAGTTCCTTCGCCAACCGTATGTAACTCTCCGCACCCTTCGACCGCGGATCGTACACCAGCGCCGCCTTCCCGTGGCTAGGTGCCTCGGCCAGTCGAATGTTCCGCGGCACGCTCGTGCGGCAGAGCTTCTCGCCAAAAAAATTCTTCAGTTCAGTCATCACCTGCTGAGCAAGGTTGGTCCGCTCGTCGAACATAGTCAGCACCACACCCTCGATGGCCAAGTCAGGATTCAGCGCTGCACGTATGCGCTCGATCGTGTCGAGTAGTTCGCTGACACCTTCCAAAGCAAAGTACTCGCCCTGCATCGGGATGAGTACAGCATCCGCGGCAACCAGCGCGTTGAGTGTAAGCAGGTCGAGCGCCGGCGGACAGTCGAGCACCACAAATTGAAACCGATCACGCAACGGCGCAAGCGCTTCGCGCATGCGAAACTCGCGCCCTTCTGCGTCGACCAGTTCCAGATTGGCGCCGATCAGGTTTTTGTGTGCAGGGATCAGCCAGAGCTGCTCGAGTTCTGTCGTAAGCAGCGCCTCTTCGCCTGTGGCCGCACCCATTAATAGATGATAAGAGCTGACCCGGTCAGGATCCTTGGCGAACCCCAGGCCGCTGGTCGCATTCGATTGCGGATCGCAATCGACCAGCAGCGTGTTGACCTCTGCGGCCGCAAACGACGCAGCCAGATTGATGGCAGTCGTAGTCTTCCCCACGCCGCCCTTTTGATTGGCAACAGCGATGACACGTCCCATGGAATTGTTAGAGGAGAACCAGAGTCACCCGCAGCATACTGCGGCTCGCATTTGCATTGCAATGAAGAACTGCTGTGCATATGAGTGAATTGTGTGCAAAACGCGTCGAGTGTTCCTGCAGGAACACTGCTGTCGACCTTGGTGGATCCTGCAAAGGATTTCTCATTACGATCACCTTATTTCATAGCCATGGCTGGATGGACGCACATCTCTCTCGGCAGTTCAGTTACGGGAAAGCTGTTGCGACTGGCACGCGCGCCTGATCCAGATCGACGCATCGTACGAGCTGCGGTGACTTGGAGAGTCGACGGAATGTTCCTGCGGGAACACTTCGTAGCAGAGCGGAAGGGAAAGAACCCAGCATGGGATCATATCGATCCACGGCGCCAAGCGAAACTTTCATGCGGCGCGTGTGTTCCTGGGGGGAATATTTGATCCAGTTTTGGTCGAGAGCATCGAGCGTGCAGCTG
>DATAUY010000248.1:0-13839 GCA_036268025.1 Candidatus Sulfotelmatobacter sp.
AACCTCGAGGCGCATCACAAAAATCTCGGAGTGCAAGCGGCGCTTGACTTCGCCGGGCTCAGCAGTCTCAAAAAATAACTCGACGGCCTCCCGCAAATTGGCTCGGGCCGTTTCTATCGTTTCGCCCTGACTCGTTATATCGAGTTCCGGACAAAGGCTGAAATATCCCTCGCCCTCACGCTCGATAATCGCCGTTAGCTGTCGCACGTTTTTCCTAGGTCTACGGCTTACATCATTCTAAAACAACGTGGTTTGCCGCCGGTGCGGCGTAATCCCAAAATATTCATACGCGAGCTGAGTGGCAACGCGTCCTCGCTGCGTGCGGTCCAGAAATCCAATCTGCATCAGGAATGGCTCGTAAATTTCTTCGATGGCATCGGGTTCCTCTGCCAGCACCGCAGCGAGCGTATTCACGCCGACCGGACCGCCTTGATACTTTTCGATGATTGTCAGCAGCAGCCTCCGGTCCACCTCGTCGAAGCCGTACTGATCTACTTCGAGCATCTCCAGTGCCGCTTTCGCGGTTTTTTCGTCGATCTTGCCCGCCCCGCGCACCTGCGCGTAATCACGTACACGGCGCAACAGTCTGTTGGCAATTCTTGGAGTTCCGCGCGAACGGCCGGCAATTTCTTTCGCTCCCGCATCGTCGATTTCGACTCCGAGAATCTCCGCCGAGCGGTCCACAATTATCTGCAGATCTGCTGGTGTGTAGAACTCCAGTCGAAGCACAATGCCGAAGCGCGCTCGCAGCGGCGCCGAAATTAGTCCAGCCCGCGTGGTCGCACCAACGAAGGTGAACGGCTTCACTTCCAGCGTATGTGTTCGCGCCGCCGGCCCTTGCCCGATGATAATGTCGAGCTTGTAGTCTTCCAGTGCCGAATACAAGAGCTCCTCCAGCACAGGCTGGAGCCGATGAATTTCATCGATAAACAACACCTGTTTCTCTTGCAGATTGGTGACGATCGCCGTCAGGTCGCCCTTGATCTGCAGCAGCGGCGCAGCCGTCGGCTGAAAATGCACTCCCAACTCATTCGCAATGATGTTGGCCAGAGTTGTCTTTCCGAGACCCGGCGGGCCATAGAGGAGAACATGGTCCATGGCCTCGCCGCGCGATTTTGCAGCTTCAATCGCCACGGCAAGGTTTTCTTTGACTTTCCTCTGTCCGATGAATTCAGCGAGCCGCTGCGGGCGCAGTTTCAGTTCAAATGTCGAATCGTCGCCGACCGGCGCGCCCGACACCAGCCGGTCGCGGTTGTGCTCGGGATCGGGATTTCTTGCCGTCGCCACTTGTTCGGATAGTAGAACGAAATGCGAAACCGCGCAATTGTGTGAATCGGGGAGCGAACCATGTGGGGACAGCCGCCCTCGGCTGTCCTACGAACGCAGCTCGGCCTGCTGCAAGCCTTACGTTCTAATTCGCTACAATGACCTCGTGCCTGAAACCAAGCCATTCCGCCTGACAGAGTCGGTAAAAGCTGCGGGTTGAGCGTCCAAGCTGAGTCCGGCGGTGCTGGACACGGTGCTTGGGAAATTAGCCCGGCAACATGACCCGAATGTCCTTGTCGGCTTTGATCACGCCGACGACGCGGGCGTGTATCAAATCGCGGCCGATAGCGCGCTTGTGCAGACGGTCGACTTTTTCACGCCAATCGTCGACGATCCCTATACTTTCGGCCAGATCGCGGCAACCAACTCGCTCAGTGACGTTTATGCGATGGGAGGTAAGCCCCTCACTGCCCTGGCTCTGGTTTGCTTTCCTGAGAAAGCCGACATCGAAATTCTGGAACGCATTCTCGCCGGCGGCCTTTCGAAGATGATGGAAGCCGGATGCACAGTCATCGGCGGCCACAGCATTCGCGACGAAGAAACGAAGTTTGGCTACTCGGTCACCGGCCTGATTCATCCAAAAAGAATCTTTGCCAACAATGGAATGAAACCAGGTGACACACTGATTCTGACGAAAGCTCTTGGGACGGGAGTGATTTCAACCGCGATCAAGAAAGGTGCAGCCGAACAGTCATGGATCGACGCTGCCACAAAATCCATGACGACGCTGAACAAAATCGCAGCTGAAGTCCTGACTAGTATGAAGGCCAACGACCAGCCACCAACTGCCGACGACGCTTTTTCCGTCAGCACCATGACTGACATCACCGGCTTCGGTCTGATCGGCCATGCGCGCGAACTGGCAATGGCCTCGAATGTTTCTATGAGCCTTCATGCCGGCGAGGTCCCTATTCTTGAAGGTGCTTTGGAGTGTATCCGCGCCGGGCACATTCCCGGAGGCCTCAAGAACAATCGCGACTTCGCCGAATGCATGGTTGAGTACGATGCGAACGTTCCCGAAGATCTGCGTTCGCTCCTCTATGACCCGCAGACCGCCGGCGGATTGTTGATTTCCACGCCCAAAGGAGACGCACTTGTAAAAGCACTAAGCGCCGCCGGAGTGTCCGGAGTGCGCATCGGCGAAGTCGTTCCCACGACCAAGCCGCGAATCGCAATCACGTTATAGCCGAAGTTTTTTTCTCCGTTCGATACCTACACTGCACCCATCGCCTGCCGCCACTTTGTCTTCGTGTTGTCTCGCCGAAGTTGCACCGCGAATCGCGCTGTTCTATGCTCAACGGAGCTTGGGGTTTCTCCAAAGCAGAAAAATGCACCGGCTGACCGCCAGACTGCTACTGCTGTTCGCGCTCGCTGGAACTCTTGTTCCAGTCGGGGTGCAAGCCCTGGCGGGGCCAGCGCACGCCTGCTGCCGGCGGAAAGCGGCACACCAATGCCACGGTTCGGCGGAACTCGAAGGGCGCGTCATCAGCAGCAGGTCCTGCTGCCAGCAGAACAGCCCGCGAGGTGTTACGACGTCGCAGGGGGCAAGCCCGGGTTCCCGCGCTGGCGCTCACTTCGTTGCCCTCATTAGCTCCCACGTATTTCACTTCCACGTATCAGTTCCATTTTCCGATCGTCTTGCATTGCAGTCGCCACGCGCGCCTCCGCACGTCTCCATCGCCTGACAAGAACAGGAAGGGCACACTCTCAAATTTTGTGCCGCTCGGCCGCGTCTTCTGACGCTGCACCCGCCGCTATCAGTTTGTGGGCGCTTCCGACGAAACGGCCCTCTTACTCTTGGAGAACACATGCGTCGCATTTACATCTGCCTGTTCAGCGCGTTCGTTAGCCTTATTGCCACTGCGTCGGTTGTCAGCACCGTACGCGGCATTATCCACGATCCTGAGCATCGCCCCGTGCAGAGCGCGATGGTCATGATCAAAGCAAAAAACTCGGATTGGTCTGCTACCGTCAATTCAGACGCCAATGGCGAGTTCGACTTCAACGCAGTTCCGCTCGGCGAGTACATTGTCACCGTAGTCGGGACGGGATTCGGGCAGTCGCATCAGGATGTGACGGTCATCTCTGGTTCCCAACCGGTTTTGCACTTCGCGCTCAACATTGCAGGGGCCAAGGAGACAATCAACGTTTACGACACTTCCGAAAACGTTCCTTCCGACACGGCCACTCCCACGACCATCGTAGACCGCCTTGAAATCGCACAAACTCCCGGCGCCAGCCAGTCCAACTCGCTGGCGATGATCACCAATTTCGTTCCCGGCGCCTACATCACCCACGATCAACTCCACATTCGTGGCGGACATCAGACCAGTTGGCTCGTGGACGGCGTTCCTGTTCCCAACACCAACATCGCATCGAACCTCGGACCGCAGTTCGACCCCAAAGACATTGACTATCTCGAAGTCAGCCGCGGCAGCTACGGGGCAGAGTTCGGCGACCGCACGTACGGCGTTTTTAATGTCGTACCGCGCACCGGATTCGAGCGCAACCGTGAAGCAGAACTTGTCGTGAGCGCCGGCAATTTTTATCAGACGAACGACCAATTCAGTATTGGCAGTCACACCGAACGCTTCGCTTACTATGCCAGCGTGAATGGCAACCGCAGTGATCTTGGGATCCAGATGCCGGTGCCGCAGGTTACCCATGATGCTGAGAATGGCTACGGCGGCTTCGGCTCGCTTATCTTTAACGCGACCCCATCGGATCAGCTACGCTTCGTGACTTCGCTCCGCAAGGACCACTACCAGATTCCGTATGATCCATTTCCCACCGACATCGAAAACGGCGCGATTCCCGAGAACAATTTCACTCCTCAGTATCCAAGCATCGGCCTGCGAGACAGTGACAGCGAATCTGACGCGCTAATGAATTTCTCCTGGGTCCACACCTTCAATTCGCACTCGTTGATGACACTGTCGCCGTTCTATCATTACAACGCCGCGAAGTATGAAAGTTCTCCGTTAGACATTCCAGTGGCCGCTACCCAGGACCGCGGATCGCAATACGCGGGAGGGCAGGCAAGTTTCAACATCAACTTCGTCAAGAATGATTTGCAGGCCGGCGTCTACAGCTTCTATCAGCAAAATCGCGAGCAGTTCGGCGCGATCTTCAACGATGGCAGCGGCAGCCCGTCTTTCGTTGACAATGAAAATCCGAATGGCAGCCTTACGGCGTTTTTCATTGACGACAAGTTCAAACCGTTCTCCTGGCTGACGCTTTCTGCCGGAATGCGCCCCACACACTTCTCAGGCGCCGCTGGGTTTTCCGAGAATGCGATCAGTCCCCGCTTCGGCGCTACGCTCAACATTCCGCGCCTGAACTGGGCCTTTCGCGCTTTCTATGGCCACTATTACCAGGCGCCGCCGCTGGTCACTGCCTCGGGCCCGCTGCTCAATCTGTGCAACGCAAGCGACTGCGGATTCATCACTCTTCACGGAGAGCGCGATGAAGAGTCGCAATTTGGTGTCACGATTCCCTGGCGCGGGTGGGTATTCGACGCCGACACCTTCCGCACCCGCGTCAACAACTTCTTCGATCACGACGTCATCGGAGAATCCAATCTCTTCTTTCCACTCACCATCCAGAATGCACTCATTCGCGGATGGGAAGTCACGCTACGTTCGCCGCGGATTGCGCACCGGGCCCAGTTGCACCTCGCATATTCAAATCAAATCGCCGAAGGCGGAGGCGGCATCACCGGGGGCCTGACCGACTTCGATGTCCTCGACTTCGGGCCGCTGGATCATGATCAGCGCAACACGCTCAATCTCGGCGGAGACCTCACTTTGCCCTGGCGCGCCTATGCTTCCACCAACGTCTACTACGGCTCAGGATTCGCCAACGCCTTTCCCGGACAGCCTTATCCCGGCGACTACCTGCCGCAGCACACCACGTTCGATCTGACCCTTGGCAAAGAATTCGGCGAGCGCTTATCAGCCTCGGTCACCGCGCTGAATGTCGCCAACCGCCGCGTCGAACTCGACAACAGCACCACATTCGGCGGATTCCACTGGAATAATCCGCGGGAAGTATTCGTGGAACTCCGGTACCGCTTTCATTTCTAGAAAAGCGACAGCTGCTCGCTTCGTTAAGGCGGATGCCCGGTATAGCCGATGCTTCACATAGTTTTTTTGCGTTGGACTATGCGTCGCGCTTGTCGCACAGTGTTCGTGCTTCTTCTGCACTGTCGCAGAACGCAACCAGGCGCTTCGCCTGGTCTTCCCCGCGCACGGGTTCCCAGAACTTCATCTGACCAGGTTGTCTAGCACTTACACACTGCATTCGTTCAAGGTCCAGGCGGATCCAGAGTTCTACATATACAAGCGAGGCAATAATGTCATTTGAAAAGAAATCTACCGTGAACCTTCGGACTGTGGCGGAACGCGCCGGACTTGCGCCCTGTTCGGTTTCGGCAATCCTGAACCATACACCGGCATCGCATGTGATCCCGCAAGCTACGAAGGACCGTGTTTTTCGTGCGGCAGCTGAACTCAACTATCGCCCGAATCTGTGGGCGCGCTCGCTGCGAACAAAACGGACACGAATGGTGGCCGCAGTCGCTGCCGATTTTGGCAGCGGAGCCGTCGCCCGCGTCGTCGCCGGGGCGCAACGCCGTCTGCAGCAGCGAGGATATTTGCTCACCTTGGGAACAGCAGATTCTTCCGAAGCAAGCCCCATGGCGCCGTTTGAGCAGAGGGGCATCGAAGGCATTATCGCGGTTGATACGAGCCTGCCACGGGATACGGACTTGCCGGTTGCTGCGGTTGAACTGGGTCGCATGACAAGGATGAAGCCCCTTACCGAAGCTGAACATGATTGGCTTGCAGCCATGGGAGAGTCGGCCGCAGAGGCTATCATTCAACAAATTGAGCAGCAGCGCACTCCCCGCAGAGTGAACATTGAGGGCAAAATATGTCCCGGAGGCTATGCAGTTCCTGCCGCCTGCGGGGGAGCTGTCGTGGCGGCAAGTGTAAGCGCGTGACCTAGGGCTTTTTCCCGCGCTGAGCGCGGGCTTGCTCGAGGATCCGAAACAGAAGCAGCCAGCGTTTCACATTCGTGGTCATCAGGAAATTTTCTCTCACGTGCTCATGACCGTTCGTTCCGATCGTGCGCGCAAATTCCGGATGCGTCAGCAGGTAACGAATCTGGAATGCGCATCCCTCCACCGAATGCACAAGAACGCCGGTAAGTTTGTGAATAATCTGGTTGGGAATGCCGCCGACCGCTCCCGCGATTGTGGGCTTGCCCTTCCACAAGGCCTCGGTTACGGTCAGCCCAAAGCCTTCCTTCAACGACTTCTGCACGACGATGGTGGAAGCGCGCTGGATCGCATTGATTTCCAAGGCGCACCAGGGCGGCAAATCGAGAATGATGATATCGGGATCGTCTGCCGCGGCATCTTTCACTTCCTGTAAGACAACTGCGCCTTCCGGATCGTCGGTGGCGCCTCCGCCAGCGAGAACGAGCTGGGCATCCACATATTTCTTCGCCAGCTTATAGGCCTGCACGACACCGACTGGATCCTTCAGCCGATCGAAACGCGAAACCTGGGTTACGATCGGGCGCGAGCGGTCAATTCCGAACTCGTCGCACACTTTCTGTACCACCGAATCCGGCAGCTCCTTGTTCTTCTCCGAGAGCGGATCAATGCAGGGATAGAACAAATACTGCAGGATCGGCAATTGCCTGGCGAATGACTGCGAAGAGAAGATCGCGGCGTCGAATTGCTCGACGAAGGGCCGCAGAAACTCCCAGACTTTCCTGTCTGGATTCGAAAGATCAATGTGGCACCGCCAGACCCAATGGGCGTGAGTTTTTTCCTTCGAGCGGACCAGCGCCACTGGCTGCGGATCGTGGACCACCACCATGTCTTCGCCGAACTGCATGCGCTCGCGGTTTTGCTCGTTGTACATCAGAAAAATCTGGCGGGCTGCCTCGGTCAGGTCATAAGCGCTTCCATGCAATGCGTTGTGAAAGGCCTTGGTGACTTCGAAGAAATCATTGCCGCCCGTGATGACGTCCCAATGGGTAGGCACGTCAAGTTCGGAAAGCAGCGGCACGAGGCGATTGAGCATCTCCGCCACCCCGCCGCCAACCGCCGTGGAGTTGACCATCTTGATGGTCTTGCCCTTCAGTTCGCGCGCGAGAAAACGCAGCGCATCGAGTTGTCCCTGACCGACGATGCCCTGATAGTCGTCGAGATGGGGCGGAGGAGGAGGAACCGGAGGCGTTAGTACGCTGGCCGGAAGTGGCCGGTCTGCGGCGCGGCGTCCCGGAGTTGGCCCCGGCGTGGAAGGGGCTTTTCGACGTTCGGTCTGAGGGCCGGCCGATGGAGAATCTTCAACCGGAGTTGCCGTAGTTGTACCGCTCTTGTTGTCGGGCGTCATTCGTACTTTCCTAATTGTTCATTGCCTGGGAGATGATCCGGGCGATCTGCAACCGTACCCCTTCCATCGTGTTGGTGTAGATATCAATCTTCTCGATGGAGTCCGCGACCCTTTCCAGACCGGTTTCTTCTTCCAGCCACTGCGAAAAATCGTTCGACATGAGGTGTAGACGCAGTCGCGCCTCGATAAAGTGATGATGAATGGAGTGCACGCTGACCTGATGGATGCCGTCGAGGAACCCCTTCAGCGAATCGGCTTTGAATGTAGTCGGCAGAACTACAATATCGGAAGCGCAAAAGTAGAACGGCTCATACGCCGGTCGAGAACCTGCCTGGGGATTGTTGTGCAGATATTGGCCGAGGATCTCGACCATCCGCGCACGCAATCCTGCGATCGCCGTGAACTCCCTGACGTCGACGCTTGCGAGTTGTTCCGCCAACGCCGGTTCGTTGCAGGCGAAAACGCTCCAGTGGCCGAAGTCGTTGGAAAATCCCTGCCGGATGAAGTGATGCTCCTGCAGGGTCCGGAAGGTGTGCTGGAAGATCGAGTCTTCCGGGCAGGTTTCGATTGCCTGTAAAAGTTCGGAAAGATTGCAGGCCTTCTGCCGGCCAATGCGCAGCAGATGCTCCGAGGTGTTGAAGTAGAACGGCTTGGATGGCTTCCGCGGCTGCTGCTTTCCATTATCAGGCATTGTGCTTAGTAAGTAGCATCTAGCGCGGTTGAGGTTGTTCTGACCGGTTGATCCAACGGATCAATATCCGCCCGATGCAGCATTTCGCGCTGTATTGCGTGAGGAGAAACCCGGATTAGCGGCGCTGGAACCTGGGACCTGCGGGGTATCCAGGCGCACTTCGCAAAGTTCCCCGATCAAGGTTCCGGCCCAGCGGTACACATTATTTTCGCGGACCAGTTTTCTCATCCGCTGCATGCGCAGCTGCTTTTCGCCCGAAGGCATTTCGAGCGCGGCCCGAATCGCCTCAGCGGTTTGATCAATGTCATAAGGATTCACTTGCAGCGCGTCGTGCAGCTCTCGTGCTGCCCCTGTAAAACAACTGAGGATCAGCGCGCCGCGCTCGTCGTGGCGCGTAGCGACGAATTCCTTCGCCACGAGATTCATGCCATCGTGCAGGGAAGTCACCAGGCACAGGTCGGCGGCCCGGTAATACGCCTCAACTTCCTTATGACTATGCTGCCGGTCCAGCAATACAATCGGCTTCCATTGATCGGCCTGGAACCGCCAGTTGATGCGGTCGGCCTCGGCCTCAATTTCAGCCTGCAAGTCGTGATAGCGTTTGATGTGGGTCCTGCTCGGGGCCCCGATTTGGACAAACGTGAAAACTCCCTGATAGCGAGGATGTCGTTCCAGGAACCGTTCCACCGCCAGGAAACGCTCAAGAATGCCCTTGGTGTAGTCGAGGCGGTCCACACCAACTCCCATTAATGCCGCGCTGACGCCGAGTGTTTTCAGGATTGAGGTGCGTTCTTCGTACGCGGACTCGACGACTGGCTCAGCCGGCGTGGAACCGGTGAGATCGACACTGATCGGGAAAGGCCGCACGCTTGTACGGTGGTCGAGGCGCTGCACGGTGGACTGGTTCCAGTCAATACGCGACTCCACCGCGCGATCCACGGTTTGGAGAAAGTTCGAGCAATGTTCCTGAATGTGGAAACCGAGAAGATCTGCTCCCAGTAAACCATCCACAAGATCACGTTGCCAGGGGCAGATGCTAAACGCCTCCGGATTCGGCCAGGGAATGTGCCAGAAAATCGCGAGGCGGGCATCGGGCCGCTTCTGTTTGATCATCCTTGGCAGAAGGGCGAAGTGATAGTCCTGCACCAGGACTACCGGATGGCTGACGTTTTCCATCTCTTCGAGCAGCGCATCGGCGAACTTGCGATTTACATCCTGATAATGTTGCCAATCGCTCGCACGAAACAGCGGACGAGTGTGCGCAATGTGGCACAGCGGCCAAAGTCCCTCATTGGCAAACCCGTAGTAATAACCCTGTTCTTCTTCTTTCGAGAGCCAGACCCGGCGCAGGGTGTAGTGCGGATCGTCAGGGGGTACCGGCAAGCGGTCGTGACTGTCGACCGTTTCCATATCGGCATCGCCGGACCCGTGAGCCACCCAGGTTCCACCGCAGGCGCGAAGCACTGGCTCAATCGCAGTGACCAGCCCACTGGCTGGTACGTTGACACCAATCGACTTTCCTCGCCTTGTATGGATATAAGGCTCGCGGTTTGAAATCACGAAAAGCTTTCCGTCTTCCAGTCGCTCTTGCAGGTGAACCGCAAGCTTATCGGCGGTCCACAAAGATTCCCCAGAGGCGCGCAGTCGAGCCTCAAGCTCCGCCGCAGAGCGGGCGCTATTCAGGCTCGCAGCCAGAGTGGCGACTTCGCGCGCCAGTGGCCGAAACAACTCGAGGTCCGGCAGTTTGATGCGCGCCGACGCAGATCTTCCCGTTCGCAGTGCCTTCATCCAACCAGCAGTTCTTGCGATAGGGCCTGCGATGCTCCACCGCACGATCAGCAACGTAATCAGGACGATGAGTACAACATGCGCGAGTGCGCTGAGGAAGTTCTCGCGCCAGATTCGCATGCTCTCGGCCTTGATGTATCCCGAGTCATGAACGATCGCCAGACTGCCGATGAGATCGTTCCCCTGGTGGAGGGGCAAAGCATAGATGTGGATAGACGCAATTCCCACCCGCAGAAATGCGGATGTGTCGCGGTTGTCCTTCAAAGATTGCAGCACGATGGCGGGCGCCGTGGCCATCAACGGCTGAAGGCCGGAAGTCACCGCTACAGGAACGCCCTGGCGATCATAGACGGCGAGTCCCGCCAGATGTTCGCGATTGGCAAATTGCTGGACCGTCCGTTGAAGGGTTCGCTGAGAGTCGCGTTGAAGATCGCGCTCCACGTTGCTCGCAAGACTTTCTCCCAACAACTGGGCACGCCGCTCGAGATCTTTGCGCATGCCTCCAGCGAGGACGAAAACCTGATAGTAGGAAGCGCAGAGAGAGACGAGAGTTATGCCGACGATGAGAGAGACGATAAGTCGGGCGCTAAGCAATCGCATCTAAGTGTCCTCGAAGACGCCATAACGGATAAGACAACTAACGTGGGAACAAGCGACGTCACAATTGCAACTGCAGGGCAAAATCCGCGCAGACTGCGCAGCCCAGAACTGCGCCGTGACCAGAGGCGTAAGACGAAGAAGCAATTCCGCAACGCACAGCCAAAAGACACGAATGCCCTGCCCGCTTTTCCAACCCGAGTTAGGTGAGGGTATCAAGTAAAGGGTTGCACAGCGCATGCCAAACTGTAACCTCTTGCTCTTCGGTGGGTTGCAGAACAAGCCTCGAATTCAGGAAGGTATTTTCTGCACGCGAAAGCCTACGATTTAAGAGACGCCGAGTAAGGAAGGCATTCGTTACAAAGTCTTGAGGGTAAAGCACATGCTTCCTTACGCCCAAATCAGGGTTGCAATCGAACTCGCTGGTAATGCCAGCTCGGCAAGTTTGTCAGCCTGCTTGATTGTAACAGTCGTGGCATCACCGGAATTCGTTACTACAAGCACCTTCCGGCCGTCTGGATTCTCGAACGCCACCTGATCGATGCCGGACAGTTGGCAATTCGATTCGATTCTTCGCGCTCCTCGCCGTACGTTCCGGGAAAAATGGCCGAACGCCCAATACTGGCCGCTCTGCGTGATTTCTCTGGTCTCGGAATGGATGGTCACCATCCCGCCGCACGTAAAGGGGCCAATATTGGGACGGCCTTTTTCATCCAGCGCAAGGTTCCAGCCCGTCACTGCCTGGCACCAGTTTCGGATCGCTTCAGTGAAGGTCTTGCCCCAATTCGCCCAGTCGGTCGCATAGTCTGGCGCGGTGTAGTCTGGTCCGCCTTCTGTCCAGTACAAATGTGCCTCTGGATGGGCTTCATGCACCTTGCTCATCATGTCTGGCGCGCCCACGTATCCGTGAAAGGCGACCGAATCGCAATACTTGCGCAGGCCCGGATCGTCCAACTCGCAGATCGCTCTGCCCCACAGGTTGTAATTGTGGTCCAGGATCCAGATCTTCGTGTTCATCCCATTCTTTTGCAGAATCGGGCCAAGGTGGTTCTTCACGAAACCGATTTCGTATTCCTGAGGCCACGAGCATGCCGGCATACGACCATCCTGGTCGGTGTCCACTTCGTTCTGCACTGTGACCGCCTGAATGGGTACGCCCTCCGCCGCGTACGATTGCAGGAATTTCAGAAAATACTTCGCGTAGGGTGCGAAATAATGTTGTCGCATGGAGCCACCAAGCATCGAGCCGCCGGCCTTCATCCATCCGGGAGGGCTCCAGGGCGATGAGAACAGAAACAACTCCGGATTCACCTTCCGCGCCTCGCGCATCATCGGCAGCACATAGGCCTGATCGTGCGCGATCGAGAACCGTGACATGTCGGGATCGGGTTCTCCCTCGTCATAGCTGAATGCCTCGCTGGAATAATCGCTCGCCCCGATGCAAGTACGGCAGACGTTTAATCCCATCCCCGATGGATGAAACAGATTGTGGAATAACTCTTCGCGGGTGGGGGCCGACAAACGGTTGAAGGTGTAGCAAGTCCCGTCAGTAAAGGCCGCACCGAAGCCGAGCATTTCTTGAAATTTCGCCGCAGGATTCACTTCGATTGCATTTTCGGGGGCCTTGCCAGCCGTTCGCCACGTCAAGGACGGCGCGGTCCAATAGCGGTACGTTCCGCCCGTGATGCGCACTTCAATCTCTCCCGTAGGCGCAGACGCGCCCGGAAATGCATTCGCCAGTCTGGAAGTTGTCACCGCTGCAATCCCGATCCCCGAAACCTTCAGAAAATTCCGTCTCGTTTGTTCCTTCACGCAGTTCTCCTGGCACGAACTAACGGTTGTGAGTATAGTGCCGACCATCGCAAATTTCACAGGAGCATTCATGCGAAGAGCGTGTTTATGGCTGTCCGCCGGGATCGTTCTACTCTCAATATTCGCAATGGGACAAGCAAACGGTATCCGGCCGGATCCGGCAAAGTGGACACTGACATGGCGCGACGAGTTCAATGGCCCCGATGGATCCGCGCCTGATGCATCGAAATGGACTTTCGAAACCGGCGGCAATGGCTGGGGAAATCAGGAACTCGAGTACTACACCACCAGGCCGCAAAACGCCTATCAGGAAGCCGGAAATCTCGTCATTAAAGTGATCGAGGAAAAATACACCGGCGTCGATAGTGTCACTCGCAACTACACCTCCGCCCGCCTGAAGACACAGGGCAAGTTTTCACAGGCCTATGGACGGTTTGAGGCCCGCATCAAGATTCCCCGCGGTCAGGGACTGTGGCCGGCATTCTGGATGTTGGGCGGCAATATCAATAAAGTTCAATGGCCGAAGTGCGGCGAGATCGACATCATGGAGAACATTGGAAAGGAGCCGTATCTGGTCCACGGCACCATCCATGGCCCGGGCTATAGCGGTGCTGGCGGAATCGGGAATATGTACGCATTGTCCGGCGAGGAGAAATATGCCGAGGATTTTCATGTCTACGCCGTCGAGTGGAAACCGAAAGAGATTCGCTTCTACGTGGATGATCATCTCTATGAAACCCGAACGTCGGCCGATCTCCCAAAAGGTGCGAAGTGGGTCTACAACCATCCATTCTTCTTGCTCTTGAATGTTGCGGTCGGAGGGGGATGGCCCGGAAATCCTGACGCATCATCGGTTTTTCCCCAAACCATGCTGGTGGATTACGTGCGGGTATATAAATCATCAGCGAAACACTAGTCGTACAGACATTGCTTGCAGTGTCTCTACCGGCAGCGCATCGGCCGCCGATGGTTGCAAACAGTGAGAACAGACGGGCCACACGCTCGCTTAGTAAAGTGCAAATCCACAAAACCGCGCTTCCAGAAATCGTATAAAATCGATTTCCAAAACCACGCGGGGAGTTTTCGCATGAGCAGAGTTCGGGTCCTTGTCGGCACGCGCAAAGGCGCATTCATTCTCTCTTCCGACGGCAAGCGTGAAAACTGGGAAGTTAGCGGTCCGCACTTCGCGGGCTGGGAAATTTATCACCTGAAAGGCTC
>DATAUY010000249.1:0-17175 GCA_036268025.1 Candidatus Sulfotelmatobacter sp.
AAAAACCGCGAAAGCGGCACTGGAGATGCTCGAAGTAGATCAGTACGGCTTCGACGAGGTGGACCGGAGGCTGCTGCTGACAATCATCGAAAAGTATCAAGGCGGTCCGGTCGGCGTGAATACGCTCGCTGCAGTGCTGGCAGAGGAACCCGATGCCATCGAAGAAATTTACGAGCCATTCCTGATGCAGATTGGATTTCTGGACCGCACACAGCGAGGACGCGTTGCCACTCAGCTCGCGTATGAACATTTTGGGATTACGCCGCACCGGCGGCAAACCACGTTGTTTTAGAATGATGTAAGCCGTGGACCGAGGAAAAACGTGCGACAGCTAACGGCGATTATCGAGCGTGAGGCGACGGATATGTCAGCCTTTGTCCGGAACTCGATATAGCGAGTCAGGGCGAAACGATAGAAATGGCCCGAGCCAATTTGCGGAAGGCCGTCGAGTTATTTTTTGAGACTGCTGAGCCCGGCGAAGTCAAGCGCCGCTTGCACTCCGAGATTTTTGTGACGCGCCTCGAGGTTGAGGTTGGCTAAACCCCGCGTTCCATTATGGCGATCCCTCTCTCCCTTTCCGGCAAGGTTGCGCTCATCTCTGGCGGCTCACGCGGCATTGGCACGGCGACAGTCCGCATGTTCGCCGCTGCCGGAGCCAAGGTCGCTTTTAGCTACCGCAACGCGAGAGTACAGGCGGAGTCACTTGCCAACGAATGCGGCGTAGATATTTGTTATCCGATCGCGAGCGATCTGAATGGCCCCGAGTCCGCGCAGTCGCTTGTCAAAGAAACAGTCAACCACTTCGGTCGTCTCGATATTCTCGTGGCCAATCACGGCGTGTGGCCGGTCGAGGATGTCGCCATCGATCGGATGTCTGACAAACAATGGCGCTCCACGCTGTCGGTCAATCTCGATGGTGTGTTCGGCCTTGTCAAATACGCCGTCGCACAGATGAAGTCGCAGCCCCGAACCAATGTTCCGGCAGGCCACATTGTGCTGATCAGTTCGACCAGCGGCCAGCGCGGCGAGGCATTTCATACCGATTATTCCGCGACCAAGGGTGCTTTAATAAGCATGACAAAAGGCCTTTCGACCGAATTGGCTCCGGACGGAATTTACGTCAACTGTGTCGCGCCGGGATGGGTGGATACCGACATGAGTGCCGAGGCACTGGCCGATCCAAGAACGGGAGACAAGATTCGCAGCGCGATTCCTATAGGCCGGGTCGCCAAGCCGGAAGAGATTGCGGCTCCGGTGCTGTTTTTGTGTACCGAGCACGCGGGCTTCATCACCGGCGAAGTGTTTAACGTTAACGGCGGCGCAGTCCTGGCCGGCTGAGGCGTGGCTAAACGGTCCAAAAATCCTCGTCCCCGGTTGCGTTTCTGCCTCTTCCTGCATCGAAGTAACCAGAGGAGCACGCATTGCTGAGCGCGGAAAGTCCACGAAAAACGCTACAATTCTAATTGTTGCGCTCCATCCCTCAAGCGGAATGAAACTGTTTTTCCCCATAATGGCTCTGGTGTGTTTGGCCACGGCTCAAAGCCAAACACAGCCCCAAAGCGCCCCTGCGCAGGCTGAATCTCAGCCATTGAAATCGTCAAGTCCCACGCCTGCACCGCCAATCGCGATGGACAAAGAGGCCCAGCAGAATGCCGCCAAGGCCAAAGCCATCATTGAGCAAGGGATTCAGGCACTTGGGGGAGATGCCTATCTCAATATCCGCGATCGTGAGCAGCAGGGACGCGGATACGGTTTCCATGCGGGCCGCGCCAGTGGCGGCGGCAACGTGTTTTGGTCGTTCAGCGAGTTCCCTGACAAGGAACGCGTGGAAATCACCAAGGAACGTGATATCGCGGAGCTGTACATCGGCACCAAGGGCTACGAAATCACTTATAAAGGCGCCCGTCCAATCGAGCACAAAGACCTCGATGACTATCTTCGCCGCCGGCGTTTTTCGCTGGATACCGTGCTGCGAACCTGGGTGAAAGATCCGGCCGTGGTGATGCTGTTTGAGGGCGATGCGATCGCGGCGCAGCATGCAGCGGCGTGCGTGACTCTCATCAACGCGCAAAATGAGAGCGTGAAGCTATATTTCGATACCGATACGCATTTGCCAGTTAAGAAATCGTTCGAGTGGCGCGACCCGGTAGACCGGCAGAAGAACCTGGAAGAAGAAGTCTATGAAAACTACCGCTCGGTATCGGGAGTGATGGCGCCATACAATGTCACCCGCTTCTTCAATGGCGATATGGCTAACCAGCGCTTTTTGAATTCCGTGACCATCAACCAGAGACTTGATCCAGCCATGTTCGATCCCAATTCGGGCTATAACCCCAACAAGCCAGGCAAACGGTAGGGCTGTTTCCTTTCTAGATTCCGGGCTGGCATACCTCGGTTAGCGGAAACCACCTCGTAACCTTTTGGTTTACAATGGTTTACATTGGGCTCGGCGGCCTGTTCAAAGGACTCATAAATTACCTTCGCGACGACGAAGTGTGGCTTTTTTGCCACAATCAGTTTTCCCAACTTGGAGCTACTCTGTTTGCATCCTTGCAAATAGGTCTCGTTCCCCCTTTTTGAATTGCGAACAGACAATCCGCTCTGCGGTGGAATGCAGCGGCACCGGGCTGCATAGCGGCGCAGCAGTTTCCATGCGCATGATGCCCGCGCCTTCTGGAACGGGGATCGTCTTTCGCCGGACCGATCTCGACGGTTTCGAAATTGAAGCGGTCAGCCGCAACGTCGCCCGCGTCAGCTACGCGACCAGCCTGATGAAAAAAGGCGTGCTCATCTCCACGACGGAGCATGTTCTTTCAGCCATGATCGGCGTGGGCATCGACAACGCGATCATCGAACTCGACAACCTCGAACTCCCCATCCTCGACGGCAGCGCCAAGCCGTTCGTTGACATGATTCACAAGGCGGGCATTCGCAAGCAGCGGAAGCCGCGGAAGTATATGAAGATCCGCCGCGAGTTAGAGATGCGCGAGGGAAACAAGTTCATCGCCGTATATCCTTCCGACAGTTATTCGGTTTCCTACGCGATCAATTTTCCGCATCCGCTGATTGGGAAAGAGATGTTCGAGGTTGAGCTCACGAACGGCAGTTACCTGCGGCACATCGCGGCTGCCCGCACGTTCGGCTCACGCCAAGATGAGCAGGCTATGCGCAACATGGGATTGATCCGCGGCGCTTCGCGCGATAACTGCATCGTGCTCACGCGCGATGGCATCGAGAACGGACCTTTGCGCTTCCCGGATGAGTTCGTCCGCCACAAAGTTCTCGATCTCGTCGGCGATCTGGCACTCCTCGGAAAACAAGTGCTGGGGAAAGTTGTCGCCGACCGGGCCGGTCATGCCATGCATACGGCGTTGGTCTCTCGCGTGCTTCGCGACAAGACGCTATGGGAAGAAGTTACCCTGCCGGAAGAAGAGAAGGATTCCGCTTCCTCATACAGCGCTCAGGCAAGCGCAGGCTCAGGTCTGTAACTCCATCATGAATCGCAACTAATCGGCGGGTTCGCAGGGAGGCTCGCCTGTCTCGATGACATCCTGCGGCTGCTCTTGCAGCAAACGCTTCAACTCGGCCCGGGTTTCGTCGATGACGGCGGCGGCAAACTTACGCGCGGACTCCTGCCGTTCTTTCGACAGCTCTTTCACGCGCATATTCAGAAGAGGAACATCATTTTCGAACCAGCGGAGGGATTTCTCCACTCTGGCAATACGGGAGTCATAGGTAGACATCGGGGTTCTCCGAGTCTTAGAGCTTGCCACGGCGCGGGGAAGGCGCAAAGTTCAAAGAAAGATACCTCAGCAGAGGCATGAAAAGATGCCGCAAACGACCTCTCGAGGGTTGAGCGCTCTGTGGAAGATTCAGCGCTTCGTGTCAGATTCGATTGCAGCCAGGCGCTCTTTGCTGCCGGGGAAATCCTGCTCCATCCGCTCGTCCAGCCATTGTTCGAGTTCCATCTGCGAACTCTTGGGGACGCCATGAAATCGGAATCCGGCAAGGCCTTTGACGTTGCTCCAGGCAACTTCGGATTCGACTTCCAGATGAAGATTGGTCCCGGGCAGCGAGAACTTCAGGCGCGGCGCAGCCCCCTTTGGCAGCGCTTCGTGAAGCATCAGGGCGATGCCTCCTTCACTGATGTTGGTACTGGTAGCGGTGAGGGTTTTGCCATCAAGCAGAACCTTAACCTGCATCTTCACCGGCTGCCGGAAGTAGCGGCGGCGTTCTTTCAGCATGAAGTTCAAGGCCGCATGAAAGCATCGGGAGGCATTGAGCCCGCTGATCGGCTTCTGCAAAACGAAGTTTGCACCCATGCCGAAGGCTTCCTGCGTGGTCGTCCGCTTGCCATTCAGAATGGCAAAGGCCACCGAATTCTTGTTGCTGGGCGTGTTTCTCAGCCCTTGCAGCAGGGCGAGGCCACCAGTCAGGTCGTCGCAGTCCACGATGACGGCGTCGAATTTGTCGGTGATCAGGATGTCCGCGCCGGCGCGTGTCTCATTGCAGATTTCCACATCAATGGAAAGTTTTTCTAGCGTGGGCCGCAGCACACGCACCAAGTCCTGGTCTTGACTCAGAAGCAACGACTCCAACGTCATATCTAAATTTTAGGGGCAAGAGGGGGCGCACGATAGTGACTAAGGTCATAGGCCCTCTGACTGGCTTTCAAAATGTAGTTTTTTCGTTGCCATTGGAAGGAATTAGCTGGCAATCACAGTGGAACGCGACTCTCTGTGTTGTGTGTTTCGAGGCCACAGAGTAGAACTGAATCGCCACATGAATCATATGGTTTACCTTTCGCTTGGATCGAACGTTGGAGACAGAGAACACCATCTGCGCGATGCGATCTCACGACTGAACAAAACAGAAGGCCGCGTCGCCACCATCTCCTCGTTATACGAAACCGAGCCAGTCGAGGTCACCGATCAGGATTGGTTCCTGAACTGTGCGCTAAAACTTGAAACATCGAAGACGCCCGCGCAACTCATGTCGGACGTTCTCGAGATCGAGTGCGAAATGGGGCGGCATCGCATTCAGAAAAAAGGGCCCCGCGCGATCGACATCGACATTCTGTTATTTGACGACACGGTCCAAGACCTGCCGGAGCTGACCATTCCTCATCCCGCAATGGCTGCGCGACGTTTTGTGCTGGAACCGTTGGCGGAGATTGCTCCGGACATACGGCACCCGGTACTGGGAAGAAGTGTGCGAGAGCTTCTGACGGCACTGCCACCTGGACAAGCGGTGCGGCGAGTCGGCGAGCCGCGCTGAGCGTCGAGCACAAATGCCCGAATTACGGCTACGGCAAAATGATTCGGCTGCGCGTTTCCTGCGTGCCAGCGACGGCCGATTCTTTCTCCGGAAACTGGGAGTAAAGGAAATCCACGAAGGCGCGCGACTTGGGACGCCCGGAGGTGCGCCCATGGGCGAGTCGCACCAGGAACACGAGCGCCTTGAGCACCTCAGATTCGCGAAGCGTCGAGTAGCCCATGTGCTTCTGTTCGGCCTCGCGATATTCCTTGATCATGTTTTCGAGTTCGACGACTGCTCGCCGTTGCGAGTCACTGGTTAACGGCTGCTCGTAGTGGAGGCCTGAATTCATCCGGCGCTCGTAAGTTTTCGCAAGCATCGAGAGTGCAGAGATCAAATCCTGGTCATGCAGACTGCGATCTGCGCGGACCGCTTTGGCCAACGCGAAGGTCAGCCCCATCAGCAGGTGCTCTTTTTCGTACATGAACTGGTCCGATACTTCAATCTGCAAGAACAACCCAGCAGGATCAATCTGGTCGGCAGAGCGAGGCTTTTCGTGTTCGCGGGCCTGCTGAAGATACGGGCACTCACTCGGACAATCGAGCGTCACCTCGCGCTGCTCACCGCAGCACTGCGGGCAAATGCGCCCGTGCACGGCGGGGCAGAAACGCTTCTCCTTGCGGATTTCACAAATCGCGCAGCTCAATGAGGGACTCCAGCAGCATTATTGCATTCTGAAAGGCTGACTCACCACACGCAGGAAAAGCAGCGTCCCATGGTTCATTCCGGGAGCTTTTCACTGAAATGAGTCCAATCAGACTGCACATGACAGTTTCTCCGTTACTACGCTGATACGCATGAAATGCCCATTTTGGCACTCGCAAGCGGGGAAAAGCCTGTAAATATGGGCATCGGCGCATATCTGACGTGGAAAAACCTAGTAAAATGGCTATTTTTCCACAGGCCCGCGGATATAAGATAAGCCGCGCTGGTATTAAACCGATTTTTCTAGAGGAGGAAGTATGGCAGCAGGTTTGACCAAGACCCAGCTCATTCGGCAGCTTGCCGAGAAAACTGAGCTTCCCAACAAGACCGCGGCGGCGTTTCTGGAGCACCTGGCAGATACCGCTATCAAAGAAACCAAGAAGAATGGAATTTTCGTTGTCCCCGGCCTAGGGCGCCTGGTGAAGGCGCACCGCAAAGCCCGTGTTGGCCGCAATCCGCAGACCGGCGAACCGATCCAGATCAAGGCCAAGACCGTCGTGAAGTTCCGCGTCGCAAAGGCCGCGAAGGACGCGATCGCCCCCAAGAAGTAGTTCCGATTTTTGGAGTTGCATCGAAGGCCGGCGTGATGCCGGCCTTGATTTTTGTGAGCGGAAGGTTTCAAAGTGGGCGAGGTTCAAGGTTTCAAGGTCGCCATGTGAATTCCACGAGAGAAACTGATCGGGGGGCTTTGAAACCTTGCGACCTTGAAACTTTTGAAACCTGTTGGTACCTATGAACTGGCTCGTCATCGGAATCGGCGACATTACCAAACGGCGCGTCATCCCGGCGATACAGGCCGAGCCGCGCAGCGACCTTTATGGCGTGGTCACCCGCGATCCCGCGAAGGCCTCTCCATATAACACGCGCGCGTTCAAGACGCTCGATGAAGCTTTGACTGATCCTCAGATTGAAGCCGTCTATGTCGGCACGCCTGTTTTTCTGCACGGGCCGCAGACTATTCAGTCTCTCAAGGCCGGAAAGCACGTGCTATGCGAAAAGCCATTGGCGATGAATGAAGCCGAAGCTCGGTCAATGGTGCAGGCCGCGGAAGAAGCAAACAAGTTCTTTGGAGTTGCCTACTACCGGCGTTTTTATCCGAAGATCCAGCGGGCCAAACAACTCATTGAGGCTGGGGCCATCGGCAAGCCCGTAATGGCCGAACTGGCAAATCACATGTGGTTCGATGGGACGGGAGCGCGCGGCTGGCTTTTCGATCCCGTCAAGTCCGGCGGCGGCCCGCTCTTCGACATCGCCTCACACCGAATTGACGTGCTGAACTATCTCTTCGGTCGCCCGTCGAGCGTGAAGGCGCAGCTTTCAAATGTCGTTCATCACTATGCGGTCGAAGATAACGCTACGGTGATGATCGAGTATGAGAATGGCGTTCGTGGCGTGGTCGATGTCCGCTGGCATTCAAAGATCCACCGCGACGAATGCCGCATCCGCGGCACGGAAGGCGAGATTGAAATGTCGCCGCTAAACGGGCCGGACCTGGTTTATTCCGGTGGCCGGGAAAGCTTGCCGCCGCACGATGATCTGCACTACCCGCTGATTGAAAACTTCGTGGATGCCGCCCTCGGTAAATCGCAGCTTCTCTCCAGTGGAGCATCGGCCTACTGGACTGACTGGGTCACCGAACAAGCCCTTCAAAAGCGCTAGCGATAACGACAGCAAAGGGTCATGTAGGGACAGCCGCTCTCGGCTCTCTTCCGAGAAAGCTAAGAAAGGTTACTTCCCATACTCGTTCTTCACCACCTCGCCGCCCTTCATCACGAACTTCACGTGTTCGAGAGTCGTCACGTCTTTGACCGGATCGCCGTCCACGGCAATGACGTCGGCCCACGCGCCGACTGCGAGAGTTCCAACCTTGCCAGACCATCCCAATAGATCGGCCGCATTGATTGTTGCCGCCTGAATTGCCTGTAATGGGGACAGGCCGAGCTTCACCATGACCGCAAACTCGTGCGCGTTCAAACCATGCGGATACACCGCAGCATCTGTACCAAATGCGACTTTCACGCCACTGGAAAACGCATGTGCAATGTTCTTGCGCGCCGCAGGAATGACGACCCGCGCCTTGGCTAGCAGGGGCGGAGGCAGGCGGGTCAGCCCCGCATTGTCGATCATCCAGTCACCTAAATAAAGCGTAGGCACGAGGTAGGTGCCGTGTTCTTTCATCACTGCAATTCCTGCGTCGTCGATGTAAGAGCCGTGTTCGATCGAATCCACGCCCGCTTCCGATGCCCAGCGAATTCCCTCGGCACCGTGCGCATGCGCTGCGACCTTGCGCCCAAGCCGATGTGCATCGGCGACAATCGCTTTCATCTCCTCGAGCGTGTACTGCGAGTGCTGCGGATCGTCGCCAAGCGAGAGCACGCCTCCAGTCGCGCAGATCTTGATCACATCAGCGCCATACTTGATGTTCTCCCGGACCTTGTGTTGGACCGCTGCGATCCCGTCGGCGACCCCGTCGTCCGTCTTGTGATATTCGAAAGGCAGCATGTTGTTGTCGCAGTGGCCGCCGGTAATGCCAAGCGGCGGACCGCTGACCAGCATGCGAGGCCCGGGGACGTCGCCCGCATTGATGGCGTCGCGCAAAGCCACATCGGTGAAACCGCCGGCCCCCACATTGCGCACAGTCGTGAAACCGGCGAGCAACGTGGTCCGCGCATTCTTCGCACCGATCAGGGCTTCTCGCGGGAGGGAAATAGCCAGCGTCTCATATCCGAACTGCGGGTCCATCGTGAGGTGCGTGTGCGCGTCAATAAGGCCGGGGAGGATCGTCGCGTTCGGCAATTCGATCCGCGTTGCATCCGCGGGAGCTTTGCCACCGCTCGCCGCTCCAAGACTTGCAACTTTTCCGTCTTCGATGACCAGGAGTTGATCGGCCAACATCTTGCCGGTCGTCACATCCAGCACATGACCTGCATGGATCACAATGCGCTGCGGAGATTGGGCAAGGACGCTGGCACAGGAAACAGCAAGAATCGCCATTACCAGAAAATTGCGGACCTTCATCACCATTGTTTTCCTTTCACAGCTTTTTGCTCCACGGGAGTTTATGCATCTGCGCGCTTGCCGCGCCAGCCGTCCAAGCCCCAGATGCGTCCGGCATCTGCGGCATAGAAAACAACCAGCAACAGCAATAGCGGCAGATGGTCCAATTCATTTCCGAAGTAACGCCACACCGGGACGCCGTGTCCAGGGTCCCACCATGTGGCGAGCGTCATGTTGATGAGAAACAAAATTCCGATGACCGCAGCGGGGCGCACCCACAATCCAAACAATAAAGAAAGTCCAATGAACGTTTCGACGATCCCGACAACGTAGCCGAAGAAAACGGCATGTGGCAAAACGATTCCCGACAACACTGGCCGATAGAAACCGACTGCGCTGCTGGAAATATAGTCGTGGAGATAGTTCTGGAATCCGCCATGCGCAAATGCCGTGCCGGCGAGCTTGTATTCACCGAAAAGAAGAAAGAACACCGATGCGGCAATGCGGATAGCGGCGATCGTCTTGGCTAGCGCGGAGGGCGTGGTCATTGTTCCGTAATGTTCTACGGCAACACAGCGTCGGCTTCAATCTCCACCAGAATTTCGGGAGAAATGAGAGCGCTCACTTGAACCATCGACGTCGCCGGACGAATGTCGCGAAAGAATTCTCCGTGTGCCCGGCCGACTTTCTCCCAATCGCCGATATTGATGACGTACATGCGGGTGCGAACCACATCTTTCATGTCTGCTCCCGCCTTTTTCAATGCGCTCTCGATATTCTTCAGCGTCTGCACCGTCTGCGCGTATACATCTCCAACACCGACAATCTTGCCATCCGTACCGGTCGCAGTGGTGCCGGACACATGCACATACGAACCAACTTTGACCGCACGAGAGTACCCTACGACAGGTTCCCAGGTCGTTCCGCTTGCGATGTTCTGCCTTTGCATTTCGATTTCTCCGCGCTGCAATTCTACAGGCACCGGAGGCAATAATTGGCAGCCAAGCCATTCGACTGCCAATAGACACGGTCGCATCTGATTGGACAATAGCGCGCGCCTAATGGATTCACCGCACAACTCGCCGGAATCCGCCATCTTCTAACTCAATCAGGAAAATGAATCCCGAAGATAAACAAAAGTCACTTGCGTTGAAACAGGAAGTGGGATATCTAGAGCGCATGTGCTGAAAGTGCTTGGTTGGCGCGGGATTCAGGGGGGCCTTATATGGTCGACGAATCACACCCGTTGCAGCAGCTGTTCCAGGAATTGGTGGGCCGTCACTACGCCGAGGAAATAGGAATTCGCGATCCCCAAATCATCGCCTACGTTTCCCACCTGCTTTCTGAATTCTGCGAGGCCGAGCAACTCTATAAGGTTCACGACGTGTCCAATCGCCCACTCGGCGATGTCGGCGAAATGCTACTGGAATCGGACCCAGTTTACGGTCCCGCTCCATCTTTCGATCGCGAACGCCAGGTCAGGAAACACATCGGCGATTACACCCTGTTTTTTGCCGGGATGTTTCCAGAAAGCATCAACCACTTGCGGCTTCGCCGCCAGCGTCTCGAGAACTTTGTCGAATGGGTGAAGGCAGGTAAAGAGAGCTACTACATCGTCTCGAAGTTCGAGCACTTCGAATATGCGAAGGTTGCGCCATTGTTTGCGAACCTTTCAAAGAATTTCGAAGGTTGCGTCCACGGCCTGAACATGGTGAAGAGCGAACTGGAGGAGATGCAACATCCAATTGTGCGCCGCAGCAATGAACTGCTCATGTAGCGTGATCGGCATCTGCCCGCACATCGCCCGCACCGGTCATTCGGTAAAAGCTCAACGCGGCGCTGCCTTGCTCAAGACGCCGGACTCGCCGGAGGGCGCCGAACTCTTCGCCCGGATCGAACTTCTTCTCGTGCTCCGCGATCACCACCGTCATCGCCCAGATCAATGCCGAATTCGCCAGGGCGCGCAGCGTGCCCGCATAGGCATCTTTCATGCGATACGGCGGGTCCATGAAAATCACGTCGGCCGCGACACGCTGCCGCTCCATGCGCCAGAAAGCGCGTGACAAGTCCTGTTGGTGGACCGTAAATCCTCTGGAGATTCCCAGGCTATGAAGGTTCTTGCGGATCATCTCCGCCGCTGACGGGGAATCCTCCACAAAATGCACGTCTCTTGCCCCCCGGCTGAGCGCTTCTATTCCAACCGCACCCGTTCCGGCAAAGAGATCGAGCCAGACGCTGTCCTCCAGGGCCGACGGATTTCCGACAGTCAAGACATTGAACAGAGTTTCCCGCAGGCGGTCGGATGTGGGCCGGATATCCATTCCGCGCAGTGTGCGCAGGGTCCGGCTCCGGTATTTGCCAGCGATCACTCGCATGTACTCTTAGATGCCTTCACAGTCCGTAACCACTATATCCATGGATGTAGAATAAAAGCAGCGAGAGCTTATGCGAAGCTGGTCCATCCCGGTGGGACGCCTGTTTGGCGTGGATGTCCGTCTCCACCTCACATTTCTGATTCTTCCAGTGTTCATCTTCTGGACAGAGTATTACGCCAACGGAAAATCGGCGAATGGACCGCGCGATATCGCTTTGGTTGCCATTATTCTCGCCTGTGTTGCGGCACATGAGTGCGGACACATCTTCGCTGCCAAGCGCTATGGGCTCGTGCCGAAGGCGGTCATTCTGCTGCCATTGACCGGGGTCACGCTCTACGAAGAATCCCGCACGGAAAAATCAGCAACGCCGCCATGGAAGCGAGAAATCTGGCTCGCTATCGTGGGGCCAGCCGTAAATCTGGCGCTTGCAGGGCTGGCGATCCTCGCGATAACTGCTTCAGGTCGAGGAATTGAATTGTGGAAGTGGCCCTTTCTGCAAGCCGAGAATTTGCCGCGCGGCCTGGTATGGGCGAACCTTTACCTGGCAGTTTTGAACTTCATGCCCGCCTATCCTTTGGATGGCGGACGAATCATGCGGGCGTTGTTTTCCCGCAGAGTCGATCTTTCCTCAGCCACGCGCCGCGCCGTTTCCATCAGCACTGCGATCGCTCTGGTGCTCGTTTTTGCCGGCCTGTTCAGCGACAGCTGGCTGACCATGGTCGGCGTCATCGTTTTCTGCGCCGCCCAACTGGAAGAACGCGCGCTGGTGTTCCAGTCAGTCCTCGACAACGTTCGTCTCGAAGAGGTGATGCTCACCGACTTCGCGACGCTTTCCCCGGCCGATACACTCGAGGATGCGCTCGAAAAGGCCGTGCACTCGCTGCAAGACGATTTCCCGGTCGTTCGCGGCAGCGATATGGTGGGAGTTATCTCGAAAGCCCGCATTCTCGACGCCCTGCGGGCCGAGGGCAACGGCTACGTGCAAGCGGCGATGAACAAGATTTTCGAAGTCTCGATGCGCAACGATTCGCTCAGTTCCGCATTTCGCAAACTCACGGCGCGCAGTTCCAGCATCATTCCCATCGTTGAAGACCAGCGACTGATCGGGATTGTGACACTACAAAACCTGATGCATTCCATGTCTCTGCTGGCTGAAACCCGGAAATTGCGCCGCAACGAGTCGGAGTCGTAAGGCATTCACCGCCCAGAGCGCGGAGCACACGGAGAACATCCCAAGACTCATGTATGGAGTGTGTGATTAGGAGCGAGGGAATGAATTTCTCCGCGCACTCGGCGGTGAATCCCTTTCTAGGATAATCTGACGGCTTTCGCCATCTGTATTGCCGGAACCTTTTTCAGGTTGCCCAGCACTTCGACCGGCACAGATCCATCCACATGAACAACCGCGATCGCTTCACGCGATTGATCGGCGTCTTTTCGCGGGCTTCTGCGTCCGAGCGAAAAATTCGCGATGTTAATCGATCCTTCGCCCAGGATCGTTCCGATCTTTCCAATCACGCCCGGGACATCGCGATTTCTCAGATAGATCAGGTTGCCTTCCAGGGGCGCTTCAACGTCAATTCCGTCCACGTGCAGTAACCGCTGAGCCTCTCCGTGCAACACGGCGCCCTTCACCATGTGCTCTTCGGTCGCAGTCTTCAGGAAAACCGAGAGCACGCTGCCCGCGCCCCCTGTCGAGGCCTTGGCCTTGTGCGACTCAAGAACACGGAGACCGCAATCCGCCGCGATAGTCGCCGCGTTCACAAGGTTCGCCTTTTCCTCGAGCGCCTGATTGAGAACGCCCTTGATCGCGCCGTTCCGGATCAGTTCCGTTTTCCACTCGGCAATGTGCCCACTGTAGCGGATAGAAATTTCCTGAAGGCTGCCTTCGGAGACCTGGGCCAGGAACGCGCCCATACGTTCGGCAAGGATGATGTACGGCTGCATCCTGGCGTACTCGTCGGCCGAAAGGGAAGGCACGTTGACTGCATTTTGAATCACGCCGTGTTTCAGATATTCCTTTACCTGGCGGGCGATCTGCACTCCGACCGCCTCTTGCGCCTCAGATGTTGAGCCACCGATGTGAGGTGTAAGAATCACATTCGTAAGTGCCGTGAGCGGAGAGTTCTTCGGAGGTTCTTCCGCAAAAACATCGATCGCCGCGCCTGCAACGTGGCTTTGCTGAAGCGCATTCGCCAGATCGGCCTCATTCACCAACTCTCCGCGAGCGCAGTTCACCAGCCTCACGCCTTTCTTCATCTTCGCGATTGACGCTTCGTTGATCATGCCATTCGTCTGCGGCGTAAGCCCGACGTGCAGCGTGAGGTAATCCGCCACCGCATAAACGTCATCCAAACCCGCCAGCCGGATACCTTGCTCCTTCGCCAAAGATGCCGATACGAACGGGTCATGCCCAACCAGTTCCATGCCGAACGCGCGTGCGCGTCGCGCCACTTCCATGCCGACTCGACCGAGCCCGATAATTCCCAGGGTCTTCCCGCGCAGTTCGGTCCCTTGCAGAGATTTCTTCTCCCATTTGCCAGCATGCATGAGAGCGTCGGCACGGCAGAGGTGGCGGGCCATCGCCAGCATCATCCCCAGCGTCTGCTCGGCAACTGCAACGGCGTTTGCGCCGGGCGTATTCATCACAGCGATGCCCTTGTGTGTCGCGGCTTCCAGATCGATGTTGTCCACGCCGACGCCGGCGCGTCCGATCACTCGCAGCTTCGTCGCATGTTGCAAGAGGGCTGCGTCCGCTTGAACGGCAGAGCGCACAATCAACGCATCTGCCGATTTGAGATGTTCCGGGAGTTTGCCGTCCAGTTGGTCAGCCGTGAGCACGGTCCAACCCGGCTCCTGCAATTGTGCAACGGCCGAGGATGAAATCTTTTCCGCGACAATGATCTTCACTGAGTTATCAATCCCTTGTTCATGACATTTTGAAGACATTTCGAACCCATGCAGGACATTGACAGGAAAATGACAGCGCCCTGACACGCCCTCTTCGGCAACTTTCTACACTCCCTCATAGATTCAAGGGGCAACAATGAAAATCAGAAGAACTCTGGCGCTGATCGCGGTCCTGTCCGTCGGACTAGCGTGTGGCTACTCCAAGCCGAACGCCACCGTGCCTACAATCTCGCAACTGGACCCAGGGAGTGCCAACGCCGGAACCGCTTCATTTCAACTTGAGGTCAACGGCGCGAATTTTACTTCTGGCGCAGTCATCAACTTCAACGGGGTCGCCCAAAGCACGCAGGTCGTCAGTGCGACGAAAGTCGAAGCAGCAATTCCGGCTTCTGCCATTTTGAATTCCGGAACGGTGGCCGTCACCGTCACCAATCCCGCGGGAACCGGCACCTACGCCAACATGGGGGCCGTTACATCCGCGCCGATGAACTTCATGATCAACTGAACGTGGAAGGCTATCGGCCCTGAGCCACCTTACGCCGAAACCGTGTCGTAACTGCGCGCATAGACCTCCTGCGCCGCTCGCACTGCGGCGCCATACTCGACATGCTTGCCGGTCACGCGCGCGAGCACATGTTCGAGCGCGCCCAGGATTCCAATCGTATCGAGATAGTCGTAGTAGCCAATGTGAGCGATGCGAAACAGCTTGCCCTTCATGTCGCCTTGTCCGTTGGCAACGACCGCGTCAAACGATTCGCGGAATTCTTTCACGATCTTCCCCGAATCAAGTCCATCGGGAGGGCAGATCGCAGTCAGCGCGGCAGCCGGAGCCGATGCATACAACTTCAATCCCAAGGTCTTCGCTCCTGCCCGCGTCATTTCCGCACACAACTCTGCGTTGTTAACCAACTCTTCGCGCCCTTTCGCAAGGTCGCCGCCTCCCATGCCGCGGATGAATTCCAGCGCCGCTCCCAACGCTGCGAACAACGATGTTGCGGGTGTATAGGCAGTCTCACCCTTCGCTGCGGACTTACGCTCCTTACGCAGATCGAAGTAATAGCGTGGAGAACTTGCCGTGTCCATCCGCTTCCACGCGCGATCGCTGACCGCACAGTAGGCCAATCCCGGAGGCATCATCAAAGCCTTCTGTGATCCGCCGATGATGACATCAACCCCCCAGCTATCCACATCGAGATGCGTCGTTCCCAGGCCAGTGATCGCATCAACTATCAGCAGCGAGTCGTCGCCTTGCTCACGGATGATTTTGGCAATCCCCTTGATGTCGTGGCGCGCTCCGGTGGAGCTTTCTGTCGCCTGCACGAAGACCGCGCGGATATCCGGCGCGATGCGACTGCGCACGTCGTCGAGAGAGAACGTTTCGCCGTAGGGCGCTTCGAGGACGCCGACTTGGCAGCCAAAAGCCTTGGCCAGCCCGGTCCAGCGTTCTCCGAACTTGCCCGCCGTCAGCACGAGCACCTTGTCGCCTGGCGAAGTCAGGTTCGACACCGACGATTCCATCACCCCTGTGCCGGACGACGCTAGAACGACCACATCGTTCTTCGTGCCGATGAATTCCTTCATGTCAGCCAGCACGCGCTGAAACAGCGCCTTAAAATCAGCCGTCCGGTGATGAGCCGTGAATGCGGCCATCGCCGTCTGCGCAGCCGGCAACAGTGGTGTTGGCCCAGGGGTAAAAAGACGGTTCTTGCGCAACATAGTCGAGTCCTTGGGATTAGGAATAATCCCCTAGTCTACCGGAATAATCCAATGTTCGGATGCCTGACGGACACAGCCCAAGCAGGGCACAACATAGCCTGACTGTCCCCATGCGGCAAAAAGCGAAAACCCACGGCCCGAGCCGTGGGTTGAAAATACTGAACGACCTCTCGAAGACAGCACTCGATCTCATTTCCCGCTTTTCTTTGAAGCCAGGACTTCGGGCTTTTCGATCTTCGGAGCCTGCGCGAGCAATTCATCCGCCTTGGCGAAGAGAGCCTTTGCAATCTCACCATTCAAGTGCGCGTTGCGGCCATTCTCGTCCGCAAACGTATCGAAGATTCCATATTTACTCGGCCCCATCTTGATCGCATACCAACTCACGGTGCCAGCCTCACGCTCCGCCAACGGCTGCGCGGATTTCAAGAATGCCTCGAGTTCCTGTTCTTTGCCGGGTTTCGCTTCCAGTTGCGCCCAGATTGCTAGTTTCGACATAAGTCCTCCTCGCACTCTGATGCCCGTCGCCCCCTCCGCGGACCATTACTTTTGTAAAATCTATTTCGCGGCTACTCGTTCGGCCGACTGCCGTCGGGTGAACTTTCGCCAACGGACATCACGTCTATAATCCTGACATGCCCTTAGCCGATCAGATCCAAAAGGATATCGTCGCCGCGATGAAGGCGAAGGATGAAGCCCGCCTCTCCACGCTGCGCATGGTGAAGAGCGCCTTGCAACTCAAGCAGGTCGAAAAGATGGGGCCGCTCGACGACAAGGAATCGCAGGCGGTGCTCTCCACGCTGATCAAACAGCGCAAAGAGTCGGTCGAGCAGTTCACTAAGGGCGGCCGCCAGGAGATGGCCGACAAAGAATCCGCCGAAATCGTTGTGATCGAGTCCTACCTGCCGAAGGCCGCCAGCGAAGCCGACATCGCCGCAGGAGTGAGAGCCACGATCGCCGAAATGGGTTCGCCCGCCATGAAAGATATGGGCACGGTGATGAAGAATGCCATGGCGAAATTCAACGCCGCCGGCATGCGCGTGGACGGGAAAGTTGTGAGCGAGATGGTGAAGAAAGAACTGGCAGGGAAGTAGGGCGGTTTTCAGAGGTTCGCAAGCCTTCTCGGAGCCCTGAACCAATGACTCAACCCGATAGAGCC
>DATAUY010000250.1:0-15707 GCA_036268025.1 Candidatus Sulfotelmatobacter sp.
TGACGGAAGCTCAATCAAAATTTCTCCGTACCAAACCCGCAATGACAGTGCCGCAGATCGTGAACTTTGCCAGCAGAGTGATGGAACGAAAATATCAAGACGATCAGCGTCGGAAGGGAGTAACGCAGTGAGCCAATCGAAACCGAAAGCGCTCGTGTGCGTGCTCACTTCGACTGAGCGCCAAGGCTGGATCAATCCTGAATTATCATGCGGCCTCGTCCGCATGGCTCAGGACTCACGATTCGAGATGGTCTATGCAACGATCAAAGATTCACGGCCTGTCGAGTGTGCGCGAAACACTGCCCTCGTTCTCGCACGGGATAACGGCTTTGAGTGGTGCATTCAAATCGACAATGACAATTTCATGCCGCAAGGCACTCCGCTCGACATCATTGCGGGTGCTGGCCCTCAGCACAACGTAATCGGGCTAGGTTACTCAGTTGGGGCCACAGCCCACGGGTACAGTTTGTTTCCACCAGAAGCATCAACACCGCTCACTTCGCCGTTCAAGGAAGTGCCTGACGTTGCTGGCGGGATGCTCATGGTTCACCGCTCTGTATGGCAGAAAATCCCTCGTGGCCCATGGTTCCGATGGAATCACGGCGAGCCGACAGAAACGCTCGACAAAGGCCCGAACGGATGTGGAGAGGATGTTTATTTCTGCCGCTTGGTGCGCGAGCACGGTCTGAAAGTTTGGACGCACGCACAACTGGCGGGACACTACCGGACTACCGATCTAACCGGAATGACCGTCACCCTCAGCCAACTGACGCAGCAAGCGAAGGCAGCGCAAGCGATGCCACGCCCAGCGCCACAGGCGAACAAGTGGGTCACAGTCCAATAGCAGAACAAGGGGCAGCATCGCAACACGCTGCCCCGCTGATCTTATGAACCCTGAAAACTTTGAACCACTCCTGTCCGATGAGCAAGCCGGACAGTTGCTTGGACTGCACCCTAAGACGGTGCAGCGACTCGCACGGAAAGGAGAACTCCCCGCTGTACGCATCGGAAGGTACTGGCGCTATCGGGCCAGTGCGCTGAATTCTTTTGTAGTGCTAAACTCCACGGGCCAGCCGCTCACGAGCGAAAGGACACAATGAAACCTCGTGAACGGTATCAGAACGGCAGTATCGCGCGAGAAGCACGCAAGCACGGCGCGGCAGTTTGGACGTTGCGCTGGCGAGAGCGAGATGCAACCGGAAACACAATCCGCCGGAAGGAAATCATCGGCCCCGTTGATGAGCTTCCAACCAAAGCGGCAGCACTCAGGGCTTGCGAGTTTTTACGCACAACCATCAACCGGGAAAGCAAGACTCCGCGAACCATCGCAGAGCTTGTGACCCACTACACGGTTAAGGAATTGCCAACTAAGACTCCATACACGAGGGAAGTTTACGAGGGATACATCTCCAAGTGGATCACTCCGCGATGGGGAATCTACTCGTTGTCCGACGTGCGAACGGTCGAAGTAGAGTCTTGGCTTGGCAGTCTGAATCTAGCCAATGGTTCGCGTGCGAAGGTGAGAAACATCTTCTCCGCGATCTACGCACACGCAATGCGCTGGGAATTTCTGGATCGAAACCCGATCACGCTGGTACGGCAGTCAGCCAAGCGACAGCGCACACCGGACGTTCTGACAGTAGAGGAATTGAATGCTCTGCTCCCAGAACTCACGGGCATGTACCGCGTGATGGTCTACGTTGCTGCGACTACCGGACTGCGAGTCTCAGAACTGCTGGCGCTGCGCTGGCACGACTGTGACTTTGAAGCCGGAGAAATCCGTCTCAGCCGTGGCATCGTGCGGCAGAACATTGGACAGATGAAAACCGAAGCCAGCCGTAAACCCGTACCGATGGAATCGGGGCTTGCGGATGTTCTCACTGGCTGGAGAGGGCAGTGCGCCTACAACCAGCCAGAGGATTACATCTTCGCTTCGATCGACATGAAGGGCAAGCAACCGATCTGGCCTACTAGCGCAATGGAGAAGCACGTCAGACCCGCTGCAAAGCTGGTCGGAATCCAGAAGCGGTTAGGCTGGCACACTCTGCGTCACACCTTCGGCACCATCTTGAAGGCGAGCGGCGCGGACGTGGCGACGGTGCAGGGACTAATGCGCCATGCTTGCGTGAGCATCACGATGGACAGGTACGTCCAAGCCGTCACTCCGGCGAAACGTGAGGCGCAGCGCAGCGTTGTCGAACTATTGGCCCCTAATGGCCCCGCGAGGTTGACGGGAATCACAGCAACTGCTTGAATAGAAACGGTCGGGCGCTTAACTCAGCGGTAGAGTGCCATCTTCACACGGTGGAAGTCATAGGTTCGAATCCTATAGCGCCCACCAACGATTTCCTGCATCGTGGTCTGAGAACGTCCGGGTCCTTCCTCTCGCCCTTGTGGACCCATTGAGAACCGATGTCAAGTCGGTCTACAAAGTTCACAACCTCCATCCCAAATTATTTCTCTAACTTGCAGGAGATTTCACATGCCAGGGAAAAAGAAATCCAAACGAAAGTATGGAAAGGCAGCGGGTAAGACCGTGGAAAGCGCGATGCGACGCAAAAAGCGGGGAACGCTTCGTTCAGGGAAGGGCGGCAAAGGCGGCAAAGTGAAGAGCCGCAAGCAAGCCATCGCGATCGGATTGTCCGAGGCGCGGAAAAAGGGCGCTAAGGTGCCAAAGAAGAAATCAGCATAGTCTAATTCGCCCGTTGCGCTGGACAGGGCATTCTTTTCGCGGCGAGCGGCGAGCGCGTTCCGCAGGTGCGCACATTCAATTACAATGAAGCAGCAAACCTGCCGAACATGTCGTCATCCGGAAAAGCCAACGCGGCTTTGGTCGCGGCTGTCGTATTCCTTCTTCTAAGCAGTTGCGCTGCGTATTTTGCTTTCGTCCGCCTGCGCACCAGCCAGCAATGGGTACATCACACCCGAGACGTGCAGCAGGCGCTCGACCAGTTTGCCGCGAGTACTAGTCGCGCCGGGCGCCTTCGCGCGCAATACGTGGACTCCGGCGACCCCACGCTCCTCGAAAAACAGGCGGATGCCGTGGTGGATGTCCGAAACGCGATTCAGAACATCCAGCACCTGAGTTCCGACAACGTGAGCCAGCAGGATAGCTGCCGCAAACTGGCCGAACTGACCGAGCAGCGAATTGCCCTGATGGACCAGGCAATTGCGCTCAAACGATCGGGCAAGTCTACGCTTGAGGGACAACTCGTGCTGACGCGGCAGATTACAGCGGCAGGCGATGCTACGGACCAACTACTGCAAGCCATGAATGAGCAAGAGCAGGGCTTGCTCGCGGAACGCCAGGAGCGTGAGCGCAGTTCCTTTAGCATGATTCTCGGCATACTTGCCACGAGCCTTTTCCTGGCGCTGGTTCTCTTTCTGATTCACCATCAACTTCTGACCGAGCAAGTCGACGAGCGTCTAAGGGCGGAAGGCGCGCTGCGCGCGTTGAGCGCCCGTTTGCTGACCCTGCAGGACGAGGAGCGCCGCAGGTTTGCGCGCGAGTTGCACGATTCTGTCGGACAGCATCTCGCGGCGACGAAGATGGCGATGTCGATACTCGAAACACGGCTGCCCGGCGACCGGCTAGTGCAGGACTGCCTGAAACTCCTCGATGACTCCATCTCCGAAACCCGCACCATCTCACACCTGTTGCATCCTCCGCTGCTGGATGAAGCGGGATTGAACTCCGCCTGCCGCTGGTTCGTAGAGGGATTTGCCCAGCGTAGCGGCATTGAGGTGAACCTTGAGATTTCTGAACGGGGAGAACGCTTTTCCGAGGCGATAGAGCTGGTATTATTTCGCGTCCTTCAGGAAAGCCTGACGAACGTTCACCGGCACTCCGGAGCCAAGCGAGCGGATGTCAGCCTGAGCACTTCGGCGAACAGTGTCACATTGAAGGTGAAAGATCACGGTCGCGGCCTGCCTGCGGACGTGCTCGAAACCTTCCGTGCTGAGGGAACGGGAGCTGGTGTAGGTTTGGCAGGTATGACACAAAGGATCCGAGAGATCGGAGGCCGCCTGGAGATCAACTCGAATCCAGGGGGGACGGAAGTTGTAGCGCGAGTACCTGTTCGTTTCCGTCCCCGTTCACCGCAGATTATTCCGAATACTCCGCAAGAGGTGGGGGGATGACGAGTCGTAAGACGCGCTTAGCACTGGTTTGCATGCTCATGACGATGCTGGCTGCGTGTACAAGGAAAGGTCAACCGCAGGTGTTGGTGGAAATTCCCGCGGGATTCAGCGGGGATTGTCTGCTGGAAATGGGCACGAAAAACGCTCCGCCCTTGCCTATGCAAGGCGGCTCCTATGTGATTGCAGTGCCGCGAGACGGCAAGATAACAACTTCAACCGTTCTCGAAAAACCGAAAGTGACCTTCAAAAATGACAGCGAGGGCAGCGTCTGGGGATACTCGCAACAGGTGTTCACGACAGGAGATGGAATCTCCGTCGGGGGAAAGATTGAGTTCTTCGTGGGAACAAAAACGCAGTTCGACGCGGAGCAAAATAAGAAGAACCATTCCGGATCGTCGGCTGTTCCGATCGAAGCAGATGTGACCAGCTAGCCGAGCAAGAAACTCGGCCCCAAAATCCCAACAGGCGTTTGGCTCTGTCTTTGGTCCTGGCTCTTGTACCCAGGACCAAAGATCAGTGCGCTTCTGAGCGAAGGATGTTAGTGCGTGGCCTTGTCGGTCTTCTCGACGTCGCGCAGGCGAGCCGCCTTGCCTCTCAGTCCTCGAAGATAGAAGAGCCGGGCGCGCCGGACTTTCGAAGACCGTACCACGTCGACCTTGTCAATGACTTTGGAATGAATGGGGAAGATGCGCTCGACGCCTTGTCCGAAGCTGATCTTTCGCACGGTGAAGCTGGCCTGCGATCCGTTATCGCGCTTGATCACGACGCCTTCAAAGGCCTGCACGCGTTCCTTGTCGCCTTCTTTAATTTTTACGTGAACGCGGACTGTGTCGCCCGGTCGGAATGCCGGGATGTCGGTGCGTTGCGTCTTGGCCAGCAATTTTTCAATGATTAGGTTTGACATTATCGTTATCCTTCAACTCGTGAACTTCTATTTTCGTTTGTCATTCAGAGCGAAGCGAAGAGTCCATGCATTTTCGCTTGCGACAAGTGCACAGATACTTCGCTTCGCTCAGGATGACATGGTCTTAACGCGCTGCAAGATTTTTCGGTCCTCTTCACTGATCTCCACGGACTGCAATAAATCCGGGCGGTTACGCAGCGTCTTCTTCAATGCCTGCTCGCGGCGCCATCGGCGAATCTCCTGATGATTGCCGTTGACCAGCACTTCCGGCACCGGCATCCCACGAAAGTCGGCCGGACGCGTGTAATGCGGGTAGTCAAGCAATCCCCCTGATCCGCAAGTCGAATCCGACCCGTTTTCATCCGCCGCTTCGTGGGCGGTGAATGATTCCTGCCGCGCGGACGCTTCATTGCCTAGCGCACCCGGTAATAACCGAGTCACAGCCTCGATGATCACCGCCGCGGCCAGTTCTCCGCCGCTGATAATGTAATCGCCGATCGAAAGCTCGCGGTCGGTCAGGAAATCGGAGACACGCTCGTCTACGCCTTCATAACGTCCGCAGATCAGCACAATGCGATCCATCGCGGCCAACTCGCTGGCGCTCTTCTGAGTGAATCGTTCGCCTTGCGCAGAGAGCAGGACTACGGTTTCTTTGGCTGTATCAGCGGACCGTTGTTCTCGCGAAGAGAGATCCATCGTTTCCAAACATTCAAAGATCGGTTCCGGCTTAAGGACCATGCCTTCGCCGCCGCCGAAAGGGCGGTCATCTACGGTGCGGTGCCTGTCATGCGTAAACTTCCGCAGATCGTGGACTTCGATTTTCGCCAGTCCCATCTCGCAGGCCCGACGGGTAATGCCATGATCCAGCGGTCCGCGAAAGAAGTCCGGGAAAATCGTGACGATATCGGCCTTCATTTGCGAACCCGAAAACTCTTTCACCACAGAGGCAAGGAGGCACAGAGCAAAACTTTCAGTACTTCTTCCTTCTTTTTTCCGAGCCTGACTGATGCTCTTTTTTTTCTTCCGCGGTCATCGGCAGATTGATTTCCAACATGCCCTCTGGAAGATTCATCCGCAATTGCTTTAATGCCAGATCCACCCGTTCCAGGTACGCTTCGGCGAACGGAAGATCGAACTTTTTGCTGCCTTTGCTGACGATCAGCAGCGGCGCTTCGCCGGCGCCGAACTGGACGTCTTCTATCCGGCCGATTTCGCGATCGTGATCGAATACAACGCATCCGACCAGATCACTGACGTATCTCCATCCGTGTTCTAACTCGCCGCGTTCCACAAGCGGAACCTGCAACTCGGAGCCAATCAACGCCTCAGCATCGGAAATCGTCTCTATGCCGCGGAACTTTAGAACCAGCAGACCCTTGTGCGGCCAGAAACTTTCAATCTCCAATTCGCGCCGAGTGTCGCCTGTTTTGTCGAGCGCCAGCAGCCTCATTCCTTCTGAAAACCGGTCTGGCACATCACTGTGAATTTCGGCTGCGACTTCTCCGTGGCGACTCTGTGTTTTCACCACGCGGGCCAAAGTGACGAATTCGCCCTTTGTTTCCGGCACGAGCTACTCGATAATCTCGAGCGTGTAACGCTTGCGGGCGCGATGTCCGGCGGCATTCAACAGCGCGCGCAGCGCGCGGGCGGTTCGCCCCTGGCGGCCGATTACCTTGCCCACGTCGTTCTCGGCCACTTCGAGTTCGATCACGCCATCATCAAACGTTTCGATGAAAACCTCGTCGGGCGCGTCCACCAGCGACTTGGCAATCATTTCAATAAGAATGCGCACATCTTCGGAAGACTCAGTCATGGTTTGCTTCTCGATATCGTGAGATTCCTTAGCGGCCAAAAGCCACGATTCAATGAGTAGCGCCCAAGGGCACGATTGAAATCGTGTCGCATGGCAAGCCAAACCGCAACACGCTAGGCAGCGGGAGCTGGTGCGACGGCCGGAGCCTTCGAAAACAGCTTGTTGACCCGATCCGACATCTGTGCGCCCTTCGACACCCAATATTCCACGCGGTCGCGTTTTATCGCGATGCTGGCCGGATTGGTGCGGGGATTGTATGTGCCCACGACTTCCACCGGACGGCCGTTGCGAGCGCGCGCCTTCTCAATGACCACAATGCGATAGTACGGTTGTTTGCGCGCACCCATGCGCGCCAGACGAATCATTAACACGAGACGTATATCCTTGTTCCGGAAGAGTCCGGCGAGGTTGAGACAAACTCTTATTATGCCGGAGCTTAGGCGGAAATGCAACGATGACTTACGGAGTTTTATTATCCGTCCAAGGCGTGCGGTCGGGTGCGGTCGAGCGATCGACCCGACAGCCGAGGGCGGCTGTCCCCGCCTAATCCATCCTGCTAAACTCGAAGGTTTGGGAGGAAGACCTTGCAATCTGTCTACATTCTCTCGGCGGTGCGGACGCCGATTGGAAAGTTTGGCGGCTCATTAGCCGAGTTGACGGCCGCCGACATCGGCGTGGTTGCGGCGAAGGCGGCGATTGAAAGAGCCGGAGTGCGTCCGGAGCAGGTGGATGAGGCGATCTTCGGCAATGCGCGGCAGGCAGGCGGAGGGCCGAATCCTGCGCGCCAGATTGCGGTGCGCAGCGGCGTCCCGCAGGAAGTGCCGGCATTCACGGTGAACAAGGCCTGCGCGTCAGGGATGAAATCCATCGCGCTTGCCTATCAGTCCATTCTGCTGGGAGACGCCAGTTGCATTCTTGCGGGTGGCACCGAGTCCATGTCACGCGTGCCTTACCTGCTCGACAAGGCACGCTGGGGATATCGTATGGGCACGCAGGAACTCGTGGATGGAATGTATCGCGACGGATTCTTCTGTCCACTGGCGAAGATGGTCATGGGTGAAACCGCTGAAATTCTGGCCGAACAATACAAGATTTCCCGCGACGAGCAGGATGAATTTGCGCTGATATCCCAAAGCCGGGCCGCGCGGGCGATTGCAGCTGGACGTTTTGAGGCAGAGATTGCGCCAGTGACCATTGAAAGCAGGAAGGGAAGTACGGTATTTGCGCGCGATGAGCATCCATTCCCGGACGCCAGCATGGAAAAGCTTGCGAAACTTCCTCCCGTGTTTTCCAAGTCCAAAGAAACGCCGGGAACAATCTCGGCGGGAAATTCTTCCGGCATCACCGACGGCGCGGCCGCGGTGATTGTGGCCGGCGAACACTTCGTGAAGCAGAACCATTTGAAGCCGTTGGCGCGCATTTCAGCGGTGACTTCCGCTGGAGTCGATCCGCGCACAATGGGAATCGGTCCGGTACCTGCACTTCAAAAATTGGAAGACAAGCACAACCTGCGTCTCCACGAGTTCGGATTGATCGAAATGAATGAGGCCTTTGCCGCGCAGGTGCTGGCGTGCGACCGCGTCCTGAATTTCAACCGCGACCGGCTCAATGTGAACGGCGGAGCAATTGCCCTTGGACATCCGATTGGCTGCACCGGCACACGCATTACGGTCACCCTGCTGCACGAGATGCTCAAACGCAATACGAAGCGCGGCGTTGCGATGTTGTGCGTGAGCGGCGGCATGGGCATGGCACTCGCGTTGGAAAGCGCCGTCTAGCCAATGCCGGAGGTAATCAGAATGCGGGAAGATGAGAGAATATCCGACTCGGAACTTGTTACTGAACGTTCGCGTCATTCGTGCCTGGCGCAGTTCGGCGTTGCGCCAAGAAATTCGCGTCCACTATACTTCTGACAGCCGGAGCGAAAATGTCCTTATCTGCTCTTATTGTTGACGACGAGCAACTGGCGCGCGACGAGCTGGCCTATCTTCTCAAGAATAGTGATGACGTGGATGTCGTCGCCCAGGGCAAGAACGGACTCGAAGCTGTCAATCTGATCAAAGAGCACAGCCCCGATCTTGTGTTTCTCGACGTACAGATGCCCGGCCTCGATGGTTTCGGGGTCATCAAGAAGCTGCTCGACAAGAAAATTCCCCTTCCCAAAATCGTCTTTGCCACTGCCTTCGACCAGTACGCCGTGAAGGCTTTTGAAGTAAACGCCGTGGATTACCTGCTCAAGCCCTTCGACAAAAAACGTGTCGCCCAGGCGCTCAACAAAGCGCGCGCGCAGCAGGACGTTTCCGATGTTCCGTCGGAAAAGTTCGAAACGCTGGTGCGCATGCTCGAATCGCAGAAGCAGCCAGCTTCGAAAATCCTGCTCAAGGCATTGGGCCGCATGTTCCTGGTGGACCAGAGGGACATCTGTTACGCATGGATCGAAGACGGCGTGATTTCCGTAGTGACAGCAGGTGCCGCAGGCATGGAGGGACAATCCAACTGCCGCACTCTGGAAGAGTTGCTCGATAGCCTCGACTCGAAGCTATTCTGGCGAGCACACCGTTCCTATCTGGTCAACGTCAACCGCATCCGCGAGGTAGTTCCCTGGTTCAAGAGTTCGTACCAGTTGCGGATGGACGATAAGAAGCAAACCGAAATCCCGGTCAGCCGCGCTCAGACCAAACGGCTGCGCGAGCTGTTTGGGCTTTGATCCTCCCCTTCGCTTACCGCGCCTGATTTTGATCCATCATCTTCTCGTACGCTTGGAATCGGCGGAGTCTGGGTCGATTTCTCCACGCTTTCCACCACGTCGAGCAGCCTGTCAATCAACGTTCCCTTGTACATTCAGCATTCCGGCTCGCGCGCTGGCGGAGTCCGTGTTCAGGATTGCTTCCGGAGGACGACAAACGAAAGAGACGTCGTCCTCCGGTTTCTGTTGGGGGAAAGCCTAGCGGGCCAAAGCCTGTAGTCCGGGGCGGTCGCGAATGATCAATGTTGGGCCTTCCAGCCGGATCAACTGTTTCCTTCTCAAATTCGTAAGCAACCGCGTTACCGTTTCACGCGATGCCCCGATACGGTGCGCCATTTCTTCGTGAGTCATGGGCGCGTGAACCCGGATTTCACTTTCTTCCTCCTCCTGGGCCGGAGACTGCGATAACAACAACCTGGCGAGTTTGCCTGCGGACGAGCGAGTAAGCACGAGATCATGAATGTCGCGATGGGCGGAGCGGAAATCGCGGCTCAGGCATTGAGCGGTATGTAATCCAATTTCGCTGTGCGCCTGCATGAGTTCCAGAAAATTCTTGCGATCTACAAAGTTCAGCTGGCAGGGCGTGGCTGTTTCGGCAGTGGCCTCGTATGCCGTGCCCGAGACGGCCGCGCTAAGTCCGAGGGCCTCGCCGGCAGCCGCTGTTTTCAGAATCAATGTTTTGCCTTCGCGGGAGGTGGTGGAAAGATTCACTTTGCCTGAGCAGACGATGAACATGCCGCGCGGGACCTGCCCTTCGACAAACAAGATTGCCCCCGCAGGCAGAATGCTCTTGTGGCTGACCTGATCGAGAGCTCCGCGGACTGTTCGTGAGAGGCCGCAAAAGAACGATTCATTGGTGAGCGGACACTGCGCGCAGTTCTCAACGATTTCGATCCCATAGGGTGTTTTCATTTCAGTCTCCGCGGGGGCAGCTGTTTGCCGTTTTTTATGAGGATTGAACTCCGATGGCGCGTTGGCCCGCGCTTCGTTCAGATGCCGTGACCCGGCGAGCAATGCTCGCGCATGTGCGCGCGTGTCGTTGTTAAGCTGTTGCGCTGCTGAAAGCAGTTCCCAGCCTGCGCCTGGATCTTCGCGCTGCTCCCATTCGATAAAGCACGCGAAGAGATAGAACGGATCAATCTGTTCGGGAGCAGTTTGGGGAACCCGCACCAGATCCGCACTCACTGCGCTACGAAGCTGCACAAGTGGCGTTATCGGTGGGATTGCCGGGATGGAGCGGCACGCCGAGGTTAGATTGGAATGTTCGCCGGCAGGACGCCGGCGCCAGGGATCGGGATCCGCGATTTCAAGTCTTCTCCCTGCAACGCCGGAGACAAGCGTTTGATGCCTACGGACTAGTAACACGTCTATTTAACTCCGACGACCCGCCTTCTGGCGGTGGCTGGTTTTTGAACCTTCATCCCCGAGACTGAGGTTCTTCCAAGGCTGGAACGCCGTGGCGCGGCTTACCCTGGGCACATGCGGAGTGCACGTCGCGTACCGAAATAGGAATGGTGGGTAAGGCTAGGAAACTTCCCTGTTTGGAACAGGTTCCTGAAAAGAGCGGCCGCGGCGACTGGTGTGCCATGCCGAAACCCCGGCAAAACGCCGATTAGCCGTCCTTCTTCAAGGTTGCGGGAGGGGAAACATGAGAACTGAAGTATTCTTCGCGCGTAATTCTCAGCCTCTGCATCTTGGATTGCAGCGTAGTCCGCTTTAGGCCGAGCCGGTGAGCAGCTCCTCCCGGACCGGAAAGTAGACCTCCGGTTTCCCGGAGGATGCGGAGGATGTGCTGACGCTCGGCGCTGTCTAGAGTGTGGTCGCCATTCATATCGGTTGAACTCAATTCCGACAGCGGCACGCGCAATGCCTTGTTCTCGCTCAGAATGACGGAACGCTCGATCAGGTTCTCAAGCTCTCGAACATTCCCCGGCCAGGGCCACTCGGAGAGCGCCTTCATGGATTCTTTTGGAATGGTTTCGATGTGCCGATCCATGCGTAAGGCGAATTTACGGACGAAGTGGCCAACCAGCAGCGGGATGTCATCGCGCCTCTCCCGTAGTGGAGGCACCCGAATCGGAAAGACACTTAGCCGATAGAAAAGATCGCTACGGAACTGGTGCTCCGCCACACCCTTAGCCAAGTCGCGGTTAGTGGCCGCTACAAGACGGACATTTACCCGGATCGTGTGGTTGCTGCCCAAACGCTCGAATTCCTGGTCCTGAAGAACTCGGAGGAGTTTCGGTTGGAGTTCCAGAGCGATATCTCCGATCTCGTCGAGCAATACTGTGCCCCCGTCGGCTAACTCCATGCGTCCGATCTTCTGGCTGATTGCGCCGGTGAAAGCGCCCTTCTCATGACCGAAAAGTTCGCTTTCCAAAAGGCCCGTCGGGATCGCTGCGCAATTGACCTTAATAAATGGCCCATCCTTGCGACGGCTCATGCGATGAATCTCGCGAGCGACGAGCTCCTTGCCAGTTCCGGTTTCGCCCAGAATCAAGACCGTTGCTTCGCTGGCGGCAACGGTTGCCACCTGGTCCAGCACCTGTTTAAGGGCGTGGCTTTCGCCAATGATCTCTGCGAAATGCCCACCGGATCGCCAATTTCCGGACAGTATTTTTCTCTCATCGCCCAAGCGTTGCCTAAGGACTTCAATTTCGGAAGCGGTGCGGTGATTTTCAATGGCAATCGAAAGCTGCGTCCCGATCTGCTGGAACAAATGCAGGTCTTCTGTGTGGAAAGCGTCGTTGCGTGTGCTGCCGAGAACGAACACTCCCAGAGGCCTGCTATCACGCACGAGGGGCAGGCAACACAATGACCGGATACCCTCTTCGACAAAACTGCCTGCACTATCATTTTCGAACCCCCGCAGCTCTTCTTTTGTGAATATCGTCGGAACACCACCCCGCATAACGTGGGCCGTGGGGCTGTCGCTGGCTGCAAGATGCGCCGCTGAGACAAACCCCTTGCCGAACGGAAAGTCGATCCCCTGGCAAACGAGCAGCCCAGTGCTGCTGTCATGCAGCGCGAAACTTGCATACTCGTGGCGAAATGTACGGCGAATCCGAGCAGAGATGCGAGGAAATACTTGCGCCAGATTCCAATCGGAGGTCACCAGACTGATCACATCCAGGAGCATCTGTTTGCGATCCATCTCAGCATGTAACCGATCGTTCAGATCGGTAATTTCTACTACCGCGATAGCCAAACCGTCGACGCTCCCCGCCTGGTTCTTGATTGGCAAAAAGTCGCAAAGCCAGTGGCCGATTTTGTTTCGGCTTGGCAACAAAGCGGAGATTTCGAGGTTTAGTGCTGGTTCGTTCCGAGCCAGCGCCCGTCGCATGTACGGTTCAACGCTGGCAGCAACATTGCTGCCCAGCAGTTCCTCGATGGACTTGCCGAGATGCGTGGCGATGGGATAGCCATTGATGGCAGCGAGGGCCTCATTGACCCAAACGTATCGAAGCTGGGAATCCAAAACGCACAATCCATCGGCCGAATCGTTTACGTATGCATTGAGCAACCGGTGGGAATCAAACGGCAAATTGAGATGATGAGGCTGTTCCGAGCCGCCTGCCACATAGTCAATGACTTCAGCCGCCATTTCTGAGACTCCTTTTCACGGTGAGGTTGTCTTCGAGCAAGCGGAAAACTCGTGATACCGAGGACAGGAAGAAAAAACAGGCAAATCCGAACGGAACCGCTTGAAGAAGAATCGTTTCTCGCCGGAAGGCGAGGGCGACTAGATTTCCACTAGTAGAACAATCAAAGGGTTCGATCCCGACCGAGGAGTACACAAGTCCCCCAGACGCCCACCTCAAAGGCGCACGAGCACCGGCATTCTACGCAGTCTGGAAGTTAATTGGAAGATTTTGCTTGGTTTGTCCGGCTTTCGTAACAAGCCTAGGGGCCGACACATCGCACGCATTCCGCCCACATTTCATGGCAAGTATAATCATTAGGTGGCTCGTGGGTGGGAAAGTAAGTCAGTCGAGGCGCAGCAGTCGGAGGCGAGCGAGAAGACGCCGACGTATCGCGCCAAATTAAGTCCGGAAGCTGCCGCACGCACACGGGACCGGGAGAGTCTTCAGCTTGCCCGAAATAGGGTCCTTCAGCAGCTCCAATCAAACCAGAATCTTCGGCACCGGCAAATGTTGCAAGACTCTCTTGCCGAGCTGGATGCGAGATTGAAAGCGCTCGAGTAGCTCGGCTACTTCAAACTTCCGGATCAGAGCTCAGGTTCGACCCTTGTTTGTTCTTGTTCAGGCCGCCATTCGCTCTTGATCGAGTCCTCAAAATCTAAGGACGCCCCTTCGGCCCTGCGTCTGCGGTCTGCGGTCTGCTCTCGTCACGTATAATCGTCGTTTATGACAGCCTATGTTTATGTTTCGTTAAAGAAGAGTGTGCTCGATCCCCAGGGAAAGACCATTCACGGCGCGCTGAACAAGATGGGATACAAGGGCTTGGAGAGCGTGCGTCAAGGAAAGTATTTCGAATTGACCCTCGACGGTGGCTTGTCCCGCGACGAAGCGCAATCGGAAGTCGAAAGGATCGCCCGCGAAGTCCTCACCAACCCCGTCATCGAAGAGTTCCGCTTCTCGCTCGCGGAGTAAGCACGCCCAGGCTTCCATCATGTGTGGAATTGTTGGCTATGTCGGCAAGAAAAGTGTTGTTCCTATCATTATTGAGGGACTGCGGCGGCTCGAGTACCGTGGGTACGATTCGGCAGGAATCGCGGTCTCTGGCGACGGACATGGTCTCGAAATCTGCCGCGCCGAAGGCAAGCTGAAAAATCTGGAAGACGCGATTCGCCAGAATCCGCTCCACGGCACCTACGGCATCGGACACACGCGCTGGGCGACCCATGGCCGCCCGACCGAAGAAAATGCCCATCCCCACCGCGACTGCACGGGAAAGATCGTCGTCGTCCACAATGGCATCGTCGAGAACTATCTCAGCCTGAAGAAACAGCTGATCGAACAAGGGCACAAGTTCACGACCGAAACCGACACTGAAATCATCGCGCACCTTATTGAGAAGTATTCGCAGCCGACAAACGGGAACAGGCCGCTGCTGGAAGAAGCGGTGCGCAAGACGGTGAAGGACCTCACCGGCGTTTTCGCGCTCGCCGTGATTTCCGTTGACGAGCCCAACAAAATTGTAGCGGCACGAAATGGCCCGCCGGCAGTGATTGGTCTTGGCAACGATGAATATTTTGTCGCTTCCGATGTGCCTGCCATTCTTCATCACACGCGCGACATTTATTTCCTGGACGATGGCGATCTGGCCGTGGTGACGCCGGAAGGCGTCCATTTATCGGACTTTGATGGGAGACCGGTGCGCCGCCAGATCCAGCATGTGACATGGGACCCTATCCAGGCGGAAAAGGGCGGCTTCAGGCATTTCATGCTGAAGGAAATCTACGAGCAGCCGCGCGCCGTTCGCGATACCACGTTGGGCCGCGTGTCGCAGGATACGGGGCACATCTTTTTGGAAGAAATGGAGATCAGCGAGGCTGAATTCCGAGCTGCACGCAAGATCAACATCATTGCCTGCGGAACCAGCTGGCATGCGGGGCTCGCGGGCAAGTTCATGATCGAAACGCTGGCCCGCGTTCCGGTGGAAGTGGACTACGCGAGCGAATGGCGGTACCGCGACCCGGTTGTTGAGCCTGACACGATCACATTAGTTGTTTCGCAATCGGGCGAGACGGCCGATACGATCGCGGCCCAGCGCGAGGCGAAAGCCAAAGGCTCTAAGACTCTGGCGATCTGCAATGTGGTCGGATCGATGATTACGCGCGAAGCTGCCGGAACGATCTACACCCATGCCGGGCCAGAGATCGGCGTCGCTTCCACGAAAGCATTCACGGGACAACTGTCTGCGCTCTACATCTTCGCGATGTATCTTGCGCAGGTGCGCGGCGTGATGGCTCTGGAACAATCGAGAGCTTCCATGCTGGAACTGACTCGCATTCCGGCAAAGCTCGAATCGATCCTGGCACAGGATGCCGCGTGCGACGAACTGGCGAAACGTTATCAGAAAGTTCACGACTTCCTGTTCCTGGGCCGCGGGATCCACTATCCGATCGCGCTCGAAGGCGC
>DATAUY010000251.1:0-9174 GCA_036268025.1 Candidatus Sulfotelmatobacter sp.
CCGTTCTCTCACGACTGGCACGTTCAACCGAATTTTCAAAGAACCGAATCGCATTCCGCCTGAGCGGCGCGAATTCAGTCCAGTCCGGAACCACTACTAGAGCAGATCCGGCTGTCCTCGAAACTTTATAACCATACGTTGTGTGCCAAACCCTGTCAACGCAAGCCTCCCACAGAATTTCCACCAGATTTCCACAACGGGAAAGTCTCTTTCGTGGGAGAGCGGCCAGAGCGCCCTCGTAGTAAAAGAGCAGCCTTGGGCCACGCCAGCGGGGAAGAGCGGCCCTTCAGGGCCGCGTCAGCGGCGAACTCAATTCGGAGGCTTCAGCCCCTGCGGTTCATCGCGCACGCAACGATATGGTCTCCCGCATGGGTGCAAATGCCGGAAAATACACGGCCTTTCGAGCACGCGCAAACGGAAGACTAAAAATTGAGAAAAGAGCTTTTGGAGGTCCTTGCTTTGAAGGTACCCTTCAGAACATCCTGAGCCAGCTAAGAGCTGAAAAACCAGGGCTTTCCGAATCAAGTCCCGTGGCCGGGACGATTAAGGGCAACAAGCCCTTTCAATCTTAGATGCCGGACGCGCACGAGAGTTGCAGAAAAGCGCCCAGCCAGCCACACAAATGCTCTCGGTTCATTGTTTATAGCAGAGAGAACGAAAAAGCGCAAGGGGCTAGATCCGATTTTCGCAGTCCGCGTTTACAGAACTGGTTCTCAACCAACCCAGAAAAATTGGTGTCCAATCTGGGAAAGTAATTTCGCTTTTTGTTTGCCCGAGGTACTAGTTGACTGTATTCTACAGCGGAATCGCCACCGTCTGGATTCTCCTTGCAAACTAACAATTCATTCCGCTTTCGGCAATAATCGCTGCGCATATGAATGCGAAATGGCCGAAACTGCTACACGATTCTGTGCACCGCTTAATTGCGTTCGAGGATACTGGTTGTGACAAGCCTTCTTCTTGATTTGATTGAATACACGCGAATTCCAAAAACTCCGACGGATAAAGTGCCGGGGTGTTAGAAGGATGTCGGGTTGCCGGCGGCTGGTGCAGATGAGGGACTTAACAGGTTGTCGGCGGGGATTATTCTTCGACTTCGCTCAGGACAGGTTTAGGCGCGATGAGTTTGGTCTTGTTCTCGACAGTCTCGAGCTCACAATTCTTGATGTCATCCTGACGCGAGCGCCAGTTCGCGGAGGGACCTCACGACAGCGTGAATTGCGATAGGCGCGCGTGCAAGATCGTGAGCGCTGCTTGCAGTACAGCCCGATCTTTTCAACGACAACGGTACCGTCGGACTGACGTAAGGGTTCCTCGCCCCGGCTTCGCCGGCCCTCAGAATGACAAAGTTCCGGAGTGGCTATTTCCCGTCGAGTTTCGTTGCCACGGGGAAGCCGTGCCTCGATACGGAACGTCCTGACGCAGCGCTGAAGCGTCGCTCTTTCATCGTTGCGGGCATCGTTGCGGGCACCGTTGCGGGCAACGTCGCGGGCACCGTTGCGGGCACCGTTGCGGGCTCGCAATGACAAACTCGGGAGACTTATCCTTGCAGCAGGTGCCAGGCTTCTTTGTATTTTGCGTATTGGATTTTTCGGAGTGCGGAGGATTTCGGGGTGGCGGCGGGTGGTGCAGATGGGGCGGACTTAACAGGTGTCGGCGGGGATCATCCTCAACTCCACTCAGGACAGGTTTAGGCGCGGTGAGGTTGGTCTTGTTCTCGACAATCTCGACCTCACAATTCTTGATGTCATCCTGACGCGAGCGCCAGCTGGCGGAGGGACCTCACGATGGCGTGAATTGCGAGAGTCGCGTACAAGATCGTCAGAGCGGCTTGCAGCACAGCCCGATCTTTTCAACGGCAACGGTACCCTCGGATCGACGTAAGGTTCCTCGCCCCGGCTTCGCCGGCCCTCAGAATGACAAAGTTCCGGTTCGGGATGGCTCTATTCTTCGCACGAAGCTGCCATTGCGGAAATCGATGAAATCAAAATCCCACTTCTCGCGCATAAACCGCGCGAGAAATGGGGCACCCACGAAAGTCCAAACTCTGCCGGGCTTCCCCAGACCGTTTCTCCGGCTCTCCGGCTCTTCGCTAATCTTTGCTGGGTTTCTTCGGAGTCAGGTCGCAGGCTTGGCGGACCTGATCGAGATTCAGGCCGCTGGGCGAGAACTCGGCGATCTGGCGTCCGCTGCGCGTGGGCAAGGCGACGTTGAATACCTGCGCGCCGATCAGGCCGCGGGTGGTGCCTTTGTCCATGGAGAGAAAGTGTCCCTGCACCCAGTTCCAGCCGTGATAGCTGTGCGCGTCGTCTACGCGGACTTCGACTTCGAGCTGCGGCTGTCCCCAGAAGCCGGGGCGGTTCGGAGGTGGCAGCCGGACTCCGGGATTGAAGTCGGCCAGCTTGAGCTTGCCTTGTTCGCAGAACAGCTCGACCCGGGGTTTATAGTTGGGGTCTTCTTTGAAGTAGTTGTTCGACTGCAACTCGAAGCGCACTTTTTTGATGCCGGTCATTTTGTCGGTGGATTGAAACTGCATCCACTTCCCGCCGGCGCTGACGCCATCCTGCTCTTCCGGGTAGGGGCTCATCGAGCCGCTTTGGGCGAATGCGGATATAGCAAAGAGCAAAGTCGCGCAGGTTAGAAATACCTTAAGAATTGCATGTTCTAATTGACGAAGAGAGTGCTTCACAGTGGCCTCCACAACGGACTGTCCCAATTATCTAGAACACAAATATGGGATGAAAGTTGTATGGAAGGTACGTGGATGGCCTGGCCCGGGGTGACTGTTGGCGGTGTACGCGTGGCTGGGAAAAGCAGGTTCCTCGCGGCGTAGCCGCTCGGGATGACAAAACGGAAAATCCGGAATGACAAAACTTTGTAATAGGTGCGCATCCGTCGCTAGTGGATGTCGATTTTCAGGTCGAGGTAGACCTGGGGGCGGTCGTCGAACTGGCTGACGGACTTGGTGTCGCTCTTCTTATCGTTGCCGGTTTGGGCGTAAACCTGATAGTCCACGCCAGTGGCGAGCGCGGGAAAGCGGTAGCTGCCGTCGCGTCCGACAATGTAGGTCTTTATGCCGCGGGTGCGGGTGTTGGTTACGTAGACGACGGCGTCGGGGAGAGGATTGTCCTGCATGTCGAGCACTTTGCCGTAGAGCAGGCGGCCGACCGATTTGTCTTTTTTATCGGGGGAAGCGAAAGCCAGAGCGCACAGAGTAATCAGCACTGCGCTGAAGCAAACGACAACTTTCGTCAGGGAGCGGTTGTGATTCATTGCGGTATTCTCTCACGGCACGCGCCGGAAACCGGCTAATAGGTTAGATGCAGGCCGGTGTCTTCGCGCTCGTCGTTGTAGATATGTACGGTTACGTCCTTGGGCAGGCGTAAAGGCTTGCCGTCCGCAAACTTAGCGTGTTTCAGGTCGGCGGTGACGATGTAGTCGGCTTCGCCGGCGGGAACGCGTTGGGCGAATTCCCCGTGGTGGTCGGAGAAGACTTCCCAGCGGACTTTCTTTGGCTTGTCGGTCGAGAGGCGAATGTGGACGGTCACGCCATAGACAGGCCGGTCGTCGGGTCCCCAGACGGTACCGAAGATCACAGCGTAGGGCTTGTCTTCTTTTTTTTGGGCCGCGAGCAGGGCGTCTTGCGAACTCAAGGCAGGTAACAGCAGAACAGCTGAAAGAACGGCGGAAAACAGCAGCTTGGCGAAGGACCGGCGATTAGGAGTAGTCACCGTCTTCGCTCTCCTCGTCTTCGTCGTCATCTTCTTCGTAGCCTTCTTCGACAGCTTTCAGTTCGAGCGGACTGGTCGTGACTACTTCGAAATCGGTGCCGCACTCCGGGCACGAGATGACTTCACCTACGTCGACGTCTTCTTCATCGACGTCGAGATTCGTTTCACATTCGGGGCAGGGCAACATAAGGCCTCCAGGGGCTATAAGAGCGTCCTGATAATATTTAGATTTTCCCCGGCAGTTGGTCAAGGGGATGGGGCTGTAGATTTTTCGAGAGGGTGAAGCCGAGTTTTTGGATACGGGACTTTCAGGAGATTTGTCAAATGGCGGCATTCTTGAAATCGAGGCTTTTCGTTTTCGCTGCGGTTTTCGTTTTGGTAGCGGGGTGCGCTGGGCAATCGGGAAGCGCCGCGCCCACAATGGCGCCGGACCCGAAGATTGTTGCAGCGTTGCAGCAGGTCTCGGCGCAGCGAATTCGGGCAAACATCGAAAAGCTGGTCAGTTTTGGAACGCGGCTGACGCTCTCGGCGCAGGATCCGGCGGCGATTGCCGCCGGACATGGGATCGGCGCGGCGCGGGAGTGGATCAAGTCGGAGTTCGAACGATATTCGAAAGATTGTGGCGGATGCCTGGAGGTGAAAACCGATTCGTTCACCGAGCAGCCCATGGACCGCATTCCGAAGGCGACGGAGATCACTAATATTTATGCGGTGCTGAAGGGCACGGATGCCGAGCAGGCAAAGCGGATTGTGCTGGTCACGGGCCACTATGATTCGCGTAACAGCGACACGCTCGATGTGAACGGCGACGCGCCCGGAGCGAACGACGACGCCAGCGGAACTGCCGTCAGCCTAGAATGCGCCCGCGTGCTGAGCAAGTTGAAGTTTCCGGGAACGATTATTTTTCTCACCGTTGCGGGCGAAGAGCAGGGATTGAACGGCAGCGCGCATCTGGCTAAAGTCACGAAGGAACAAGGCTGGAACCTTGAAGCGGTCCTGAACAACGACATTGTCGGCGGAGACAAGAGCGCGGAGCAGGACCATTCCGTGGTGCGCGTGTTCTCCGAAGGCCTGCCACAATCCGCCACGGAGCAGGATATCCGGCGGATTCGGGCACTGGGCGGCGAGAACGATTCGAGCGCACGCGAACTAGCGCGGTATATCGCCGACGTGGGGCGTACTTACAATTTGGGCGTGAAGCCGATGCTCGTATTCCGGCTCGATCGCTACCTGCGGGGCGGCGATCATCTTTCGTTCCTGCAGCAGGGATTTACCGCAGTACGCATCACGGAGTACCGCGAAGACTTTCACCATCAGCACCAGAATGTGCGGATGGAGAACGGGATTCAGTATGGCGATCTGCCGAAGTTCGTCGATTTCGATTACGTCGCGCAGGTGGCGCGGTTGAACGCGGCGACGCTGGCGTCGCTGGCTGCCGCGCCGGCGCCGCCTGCGAACGTTCATCTGCTGACGAAAGATTTGGAAAACGATTCGACGCTCACGTGGGATGCTTCTCCCGGTGCGAGCGGATATGAAGTGCTGTGGCGGGCAACAACCAGCCCGGAGTGGGAACACGTCCAGAAGTTTGGGCCGGAAACTCGCGCCACGCTGAAGCTTTCGAAAGATAATGTGATCTTCGCGGTCCGGGCCATCGATCAGGCCGGACACGCCAGCCTTCCGGTGGTGCCTACACCGGCGCGGTAAGGCGCTGATAGGATAGGAAGACACGCTCGCTTTTTCTTATGGCCAGGAATTCTTCCTTCGAGATGGGATTGCCGCCGTTCCGGGGGGCGGTCCGGCAGATCATCATCGCCAGCACGGCAATCTATGTCGTCATTTTGCTGCTGATGTCGTTCGCGCAGCCGATCGGACAGACAGTGCTGGTGCTGGGCGTTCTCGATCCCGGGCATGTTCGCGCCGGATGGATCTGGCAGTTCGTCACTTACGCGTTCATGTATGTTGACCCGCTCTCATTTGTGCTCTCACTGGTGGGAATTTATTTTCTGGGGTATCCGGTGGAAGAGCGCATCGGGATGGGTGCGTTTTACGGATTATTTTTCGGCAGCCTCATTCTTTCTGGAATGGCCGGGTTCGTTCTGTCGCTGACGCACGTGATCGCGCAAGGAAGCGTGCTGGGGTCGGGCGCGGCGGCCAATGCGATTCTGATGGTGTTTTATCTTCAGAACCGTGGCGCGCCGATCATGCTGTTTCCTATTCCAATCCAGATTCCGGTCAAGTGGATCGTCGTCGGTGTGGCTGCCATCGAAACTGCATATCTGCTGCTGTCGCACTTTGCGCTCTTTTATTGCGTCATGCTGCTTGGATTGGGCGCGGGTTTCGTGTGGTATGCGGTGGTGCTGAATCGGCGTATGTCGCTGGGGGTCGGCGAGCGCTATTACGAACTGCGCAATTCCTACTACCGCTGGAAACGGCGGCGCGCGGCGCGGAAGTTTGAAGTCTACATGCGGCAGCACGACAAGGAAGTACACTTCGACGAGCACGGGAACTACATCCCTCCGGAGGACGATTCAGGTAAAGGGAATGGTGGAGGGAATGGCGGAGGGAAGTCGGGGTGGGTGAACTGAATCCGATCTGTTTGTCATCCTGAGCGTAGTAGTCGAAGGACCCCGCGACTGCATCCATCGGCAAAGACCTGTCAAGGCGTTCTAACGGTGCTCTCGGGTGCATAAGAAGAACGCCTCACAGCACATACGAGGCCGCCGGCAGCACGGGGGCCTTCGACTCCGCTCAGGATGCCAATTCTTTGAAGAACGCGGCGAAATCAGCAAATATCTGCCTGGTTAATTCTTCCTGCTTCGCTTTTCCTTTGAATCCCAGGTCGTGACCCGCGCCTTCGATCGGCAGCAATCCCGTCTTTGCTGGAATCATCTTGATGGCGCGCTCGAGTTCTTCGATCGAGCCGAAGGGATCGCGCGTGCCGCTTACGAACAACGTCGGCGTGCGCAGGTCAGGGAGATGCTGGGTGCGCTGCTGCTCGGGCTTGCGGGGAGGATGCAGTGGGTAGGAGAGCAGAAGTAGGCCTGCGACGAGGTCTGGATCTTCTTTGCTCAATTCGGCGCAGAGCATGCTGGATTGGCGTCCTCCGTAGGAGTGGCCGCCGAGGAAGATGCGGCTTCCTTTCGATGGGGCCGAATCAAGGTCCGGAAGATTCTTCATCGCTGTGATGGCGTTTCTCAATCCGGCACGGTCGCGGGCGGCGTCGCCGGGGCCGGGAGGGCCGTAGGGCCGCGTTTGACGGTAAGGCAGGTCGACGCGCAGCACGGTGAAGGCGGCGCCGCAGAATGTTTCCGCCAGCGCGACAAGCAGTGGCGCATTCGCATTGGAGCCTGCGCTGTGGGTCAGGACGAGAATATCGCTAGTCGAAGTCTCGGGGAGATGTAGCCATCCCCGGACTCTTGGATCGAGCGACTCGTCGACAAATTCGCGGATAGATGGGTCTGGCAACGGTTCATTCTAAATTGTATTTAGAGCTCGGTAATTTCACTTATTAGTTTTCGGTTTCGGCTGCCGCCACTTCGCTGAGGGTCTCATACACCTTCACGATTTGAATTTCATTTCCCAGGCGGGCCCAGCAGCGGAGCATGTCTGGATCTTCCTGTGCGGCGCGGCGGGATTCTTCAGAGCTCCAATAGCGAAGGAGCACGAAGTGAGATTCGGGGTCGCGGTAGAGCAGGTCGCGTCCGTAACCTTTGGTGGAGACGATGGAACTGAGTTCGCGAAGCGTGGCCAGCGCGGCGGATTCGTGATTGGGGATCGGGTCCCAGATTGCCACGGAGAGGATCTCTTGCGGCATGGAGGGGATTATAGGTCGCAAGGGCCTAGGATCGCGAGATGAAATTGGGGGATGTAGGCAGGTTGGCGTAAATGTTCCGGAGGGACAATCGACAATAGCCCGGCGCTTCAGCGCCGGGAACAGGCGGAAGCGAAGTCGCGTCCTGGAGGGACGCCCGAAACCTCTCATGGACATTTCAATCTTGCCTACGGCACGAAACTCACAGGATTGGGGAATGAACCCGCCAGTGAACTGGCGGGCTATTTTCGGTGGTCCCTACGGGACCCGTGCAGTTCGGGCTCCGTGGTGATTGCCGGTGGAGCGTCAATTTTTCGCAGATGACTTCTTCCCGCCCGCGATGCGGTCGGTTTCCTGCTTCGTGACCACGTGCAGGCGCATCAGGTTGGTGGAACCTGAGGCCTGGCGGGTTCCGGCGACGACTCCGAGCACGTCGCCGGGTTTTAGCTTGCCTTGGCGAACCAAGTACTGCTCCGCCATGGTGACCATCTCTTCAGCCGAGCGTGCCTGGCGGCAGCGCACGGGATGCACTCCCCAATAAAGATTCATGCGCTGCACGACCGGCTCGCTGTGCGTGAAGGCGTAGATGGGCGACTGGGGGCGGTACTTCGAAATCATGCGGGCGGTGTTGCCGGTTTCGGTGAAGATGGCGATCGCGCCCATGGGCAGGTCTTCGGCCGAGTGCGCGATGGACTCGCAGATGGTCTCGGCGACCGAGAGGCTGTGATGCTCGCGGCGGCGGCGAAACTGCACGAAGTCGCTGATGTTCTCCTCGGCCTCGACCACGATGCGCGACATGATAGCCACCGACTCGCGCGGATAAGCGCCGCTGGCGGTTTCGGCCGAGAGCATGACCGCATCGGTACCGTCGAAAACCGCGTTGGCCACGTCGCTGGCCTCGGCCCGCGTTGGGCGCGGGTTTTCGATCATGGACTCGAGCATCTGCGTGGCGGTGATGACCGGCTTTCGCCATACGGCGGCGCGGCGGATCACATGTTTCTGGATCACCGGAACTTTTTCGGGCGCCATTTCGACGCCGAGATCGCCGCGGGCGACCATGACTCCGTCGGAGGCTTCGAGAATTTCTTCCAGACGATCGATGGCCTGCGGCTTTTCGAGCTTGGCAATCACCGGCACATCGCTTTTGCGCGAGGCGATGATCTGCTTGACCATCTTCACGTCGGCGGCGGTGCGGACGAATGAAATCGCGACCGCGTCAACGCCGTGGGCGAGACCAAATTCGAGGTCCTCGCGATCTTTTTCTGTCAGAGCCGGAATCGAGAGCGCGACTCCCGGCAGGTTGATGCCTTTGTGCTCGCCGAGAAGGCCTCCGTTGAGCACTTCGCAGAGCACGTTTTTGCCGCGGATGCTGCGGACGCGAAGTTCGATGAGTCCGTCGGAGAGCAGGATGCGCGCGCCGGGCTTGAGTTCACGCGCAAGGCCGGGGAATGTCGTGGAGATGAGCTTGGTTGTGCCGAGGATATCTTTCGGAGTGATCGTGACTTGCGAGCCGGCTTTCAGCAGGACCGGCGTATGACTTTCCAGAAGGCCAGTGCGGATTTTGGGGCCTTGCAGGTCCTGAAGAATGCAGATGGTGCGCCCTTCGCGCTGGGCGGCGCGGCGCAACCGCTG
>DATAUY010000252.1:0-10239 GCA_036268025.1 Candidatus Sulfotelmatobacter sp.
ATGTTTCTTGTGGTGAAGGGCCGCTTTAGGATGGAATTTCGCGATTCTGATGGACGCGATTCTGATGAAAAAGACCGCCACGAATGGATCGAAGAGGGCGAGTTCATCGTCATCCCGCGCGGCGTCGAGCACAAACCGGTCGCCGACGAAGAATGCTGGATCCTGCTCTTCGAGCCGGCGTCGACGCTGAATACCGGCAATGTCGTCAACGACCGCACGCTCGCGGAATTGCAGCGGGTCTGACTTATGGGGCGGCGAACGTCCGCCAAGCAGAAGACAATCTGGACGGGCATCCCTGTCCACCATTTTTGACTTTCTCTATACATGCAAGATCTCCGGACGAGGGCGTCCGGAATCCGATATTTTCAGAGATGCAGTGCTGAAACCTGGCCTAGAAGTGCTCGATCATCCACACGTTAGCGGTCCCGCTGGCCTTTGACAGCGCGAGATAGCGGCCATCGGGAGAGGGAATCGCCCAGCTCATTTCGAGCCATTCGGGTTTCCACACCTGGCGCATCCTGCCCTGGCGATCGATATTTATGAGAACATCCTTGCCATCGGAACTGCTGCGGCAGACGGACCAAATTGTCTTTCCATCCGCGGCCCAATCAAGCGTGGGAATTCCCGAGCAAGGCGTCATCGAAAATCGCCGCTCTTCACCAGTTGAGAGAGTGAAATAGCGAAGCTCGGGAGTCGAATCGGTTTTCTTTCGTTCCACTACGGCAAGCATTGCGCCGTCTCCCGAGAGGCTCCAGTTGGCGTATTCATTTACCGGATCAATCTTGAGCAGGCGATCGCCCTTGCCCTTCGCCGGATCGAAATACCAGAAAGTGGTTCCGTCTTCGGCGAGGTCGCTGTAGATGCATGTGGTTGATGGCAGCCGCGCGCATTGATGGTTGCTCAGGTTGGGCGATTCCAGTACTTTCGTCGACGATCCTCCCCAGAGCGAAACGCGCATCAGGGACACATTTCCCGGCGTCTGCCCGACCGCGGGATGGGCAAGATAGACCAGCGACTTCCCATCCGGCGTGAGCCGAGGAATACCCGCCGCCGGAGCGCCTTTCACTACCAATTCAGCAACCGTTTCATGCATATCCTGCCGGAAAATGCTGAACGGACCCGCTCGTTGCGAAACGAAGATGACCTGCTTGCTGTCCGGCGTCCAGGCAAATGGAAGGTCGCCGCGATCGTCGAGCGTCAGGCGCTGAGGTTCAGTGATGTTGTTGCCGGACTCCACACGGGCCACGTACACCTCGGGCTGATGAAACTCCCGCAACACTGCCAGGCGCTTTCTATCAGTCGACAGGCTGATGGCGCTGACCCAACCGGAGTCATGAGTCAGGCGATATGCTTCGCCGACAGGCTTTTCATCGCGATCGAGTTGCAGCGACCAAAGATTGGAATCGTTCTGGTTCGGAGGACCCTCGCTCCGCACAAAAATCAGGCGCTCATCCGAACTCCAAACCAGCGATGGACACAGCGCAGTAGACGAACGCAGCGTTTCGGTTCGCAGATTGTCGAGGTGGACGATCTCCAGCGACCCTTTGGTTCCCCATCCGCCCTGGGCTAAGCGCCCCTTGGTATAAGCGATGCTTGCGCCATCAGGAGACCATGCCAATACGCCGTACCAATCTCCCGGCCCGCCCATCAATCGAAGAGGACCTGATCCGTCGGCTGACATCAACCAGACTTCCTCGTTCATCCCAACCCCACGTATGAAGGCGATCTTCCTGCCATCAGGGGACGAAGTCGGTGAACGCCCAAAGTCGCTCAGCGGACGCGGATCTCCACCCAGGACGGAAATCTCCCAAATACCCCAGCGGGACGCCGGTGCGTACGGCGAACCGGCTGGGACGCCCTCTTTTATTGAGCCGTGATCCAGGGAAACGATGAGATGCACACTGTCGGGCATCCAGCTTCCGGACTGCACGATGAAGCCAGGCGGAAGATTGATCGGCCGGGTTTCGCCCGTATCAATCTGCTCTATGTAAAAACCGGTCTGATCGGCATAGGCAAGGTATTTCCCATCGCGCGAGATCATTGAGACTCGCACCCAATCATCCGCCGGAGTCGCCGTCAGCCGCGTCGTGCGAAGCTCGCCGGGTTTCTGACGCCCAAACTGTGCCCCGAGCCAGATCCCAAGCAGCACCAGGACAACCGCGGCTATTCCCCCGACCATCCACCACTCTCGCCGCCACGAGGCGGATCGGGTTTCCGGTTCTGGCCTGATCGCTACCAGCGCAGCGCCATTCCCGTTGCTTTGAGCAACCGTAACTGGGGCTAAGAACCGGTATCCCCGCCGGGCAACCGTCTCGACGAAAGTGGGATTCTCAGCCGAGTCCCCGAGGGCGTCGCGCAGGCGCTTGATAGCGGCGTTCAGGCTGTGGTCGAAGTCTACGAACGTGTCAGAGCGCCAGAGCCGGTCGCGCATTTCCTCGCGGGTGATGACGTCGCCGGGCTTTTCCAAAAGCTGGGCGAGAACCTGGAAGGGCTGCTCCTGGAGCTTGATCTTCATCCCGCTACGGCGTAGCTCGCCGGCGCGCAGGTCGAGTTCGAAGACTCCAAAGCGCAGAGTCCGTGCCGCGGCCTTCGCCGGATCCATGTCATTCCCGTTGGAATTGGCCACGAAGCCGGACTTTAGCACTGGTACCGGTCTATTTCCCATGTCACTGACGCCTGTAATTATTTGACGAAGTTCGGCTTAGCGCGTCACCAAGAATTTACCGTCCTGTCATCCCCAAAGCCTTGAGGCACGCGACCCCAGACCCCACTTTCTGATGGTACGGAGAGTTGGGTTATGAGGTTCCATACGCGATGGGCAGGTGAAATTATCGTTGCCGCTTTGTTATGTGCGAGTGCGCGGGCGAATGGCCAGGAAATGCGAGTGCTTGTGTACAACACAGCCAAGGTTTCCGATGGAATCGTCGCCCAGGCGGGGCGAGAGACAGTCCGAATCTTTCGGGCGGCTGGAGTGCAGTTGGCCTGGGTCAATTGCTCAGGCCGCGGACAATCGGCGGGGTGTGTCGTTCAACAGCAGAGCCCGGAGTTGGTTCTGCACATCATTCCGAAAGGCAAAGTTTCCACAGATTCAGTATATGGCGAAGCTTTTCTGGCGGCGGACGGCGCTGGCAAATACGCAGATATCTTCTACGATCGCATCGAAGGCGCCAAGCGCGACTTTGGTGTCAGCCCCTCGCTGCTCCTCGGAGCTGTATCGGCCCACGAGATCGGGCATTTGCTGCTTGGCCTGCGCGCGCATTCCTGGATAGGAGTCATGGCTCCCGTGTGGAGAAAAGAGAGTTTTCAGAGTCTGCAAATGGGGCAGCTTTTCTTCACTCGCGACCAGGCCGCACAGCTCAGGGAACGCAGCGAAGAAAACGCCAGCCAGATGACGAACCATTTGTCGCGCAAAGGAACCCGCCTGGAGGGATGGAACGGCAATCCGTGAAAATGCCAGGGGCGGAAACGGCGGATTAGTGAGTGTTCCGCGCTTCTTGCACCAGGGGACGTAGCGAATCAACGGAAACGCCAAGCGTCCCGCCAGTGAAGCCGTCCATGTAGGCGGAGTTCACGCCGATAACTTCGCCCTTAGCATTGAATACCGGGCCGCCGCTTCCACCATGTGCCGTGGGCGCGTCGTAGATGATTTTGTCTCCAACCACATCGCCAAGATGTCCGAAGGTCGACGAGGGACGAATCAGCGACAGTGCCGCCAGTTCACTGGCCGCGCTGATGTCGTTGTGCCGGTACGCGAGCCGCTCATAGATTCCCGTTGGAGACTTGGCGACCATCCCGGCAATTCCCATGGGATAGCCGATCACGGTAACCAGTTGTCCCGGCACGCCTGGTGACTGCGCCAGTGGCAGTGGAGTCAGGCCGCGTGCCTCGGCGTCATCGGCAACGCGCAGCACCGCCAGATCGGTCGTCCTGGAACTGGCTGCTGGAGACAATGAAACCGGTGTCGGCGATCCCGGGAAAAAGACCACCAGAGTCTCGATTGTGCCTACTGCTCCATCCTTGATCAGGCTCTCCGCTTCCGTGTCTCCGTACCATGGCTCAGCCACATGGCGGTTCGTCGCGAGCAGGTTGTCGCCGACAAGGAAGCCCGTGCCGGAAACTCGCGCGCGGATCGACGGGCGCTCGCCTTCAAATCCAACCTGATAGACACCGTAGATATATCCGATCGAATTGCGGTAACGGTTCAGAACCAGCGCAGGCATGGCCTCGTCCTGCTTGAGCTGATTGACTTGCGCCGTCAGGTCGCGGACCTCTTTCTGAAGATCGTCTGGCGGAACGCTCTGCACCGCCATGGGTGCATAATGAAAAACCATAGTGAGCGCGCCCAGAAGCATCACTGCCCCCAGAATGCCCTGAATGACCTGGGCCCATATCTCGGTGACTTTGCAATCGGAGCCATCATTTTCCGGCAAAGAAGGATCAGGTTTGGGGATAGAGGAGTCGTTTATCGGGTTTTCGGCCATGGGTATCGAAGTGCGATCGTCGAAGGGCGGTTCGGCACGATTCCAAGTCTTTTATTTTCAGCCTCTTGCTTGGATAGCGGGGGATGAGGCTGAATCATCCTGGAGTGAGTATCTTCTCCTGACGCTCGCGGGGTTGGAAACGGTACCGAAGAGGCTGTACGGGGGTTATCTCAAGAGAATTTGTGAGGCGGGCACCCTGCCCGGCAAGATGTAGAGATGTAAAGGGAAGACAAGAGGAGCGGACCAGTTGCAAGCGGCGATCCGCCCCTTCGATAGCCCTAGAACGACAGCCCTAGAACGCCCAGCGCAACGAGAACTGGATCAGCCGTGGATTGCCGTTCGTTTGCACAATCTTGCCGAACGGATTGCTGGAAACCGGATTAGCCAGGTACGCTTCGATGTCCGTAACTGTAGGAACGCCGAAGTTCGTGTGGTTCCAGATGTTGAAGAAATCCGCCGCGAAGCGGATGTCCTGGTGCTCGCCCAAGCGGAAATGCTTGAGGAACGACACATCCCAGTTCTGTTGAAATGGCCCGTGATAGAGATTGCGCGCCAGATCGCCGAACCCAGTCCCGCAGAAGTTGCTATCCGAAGCGCAGTCAGTCGGATCGACCAGCGGCGCCGGCATAAACGCCGCCGGATTCACATATCCGTTCGCCACGCGCGAACGAACGTCTCCGCTCGTCAAACCACTGCCGATTGTCGCGCCCGAAGCGAGACTCGCGCCCAACAGCGGCGTGCTGCCCGCTCCCAGGAACGCCGTGCCCGCGCTCGAATCGAAGATTGAGAATGGCAATCCCGATTGGAAGATGGTCACGCCGCTCACCTGCCATCCGCCAAGCGCAGCCTTCGTGAAGCCCGAAGCGTGCGTGAAGAAGGGCAGATCATACGCATAGCTCACCGACAGCCGGTGCGGACGGTTGAAGTCCGAAATGCCCCGCGAGGCGTTGACGCTGCTCTGGTCGTTGTAGGCAGTATTGAACGCCGTATTCCCGGTGGATGTCGCGTCAATGTTCTTCGAGAACGTGTACGCCGCCTGGAAATAGCTCTTGTTCCAGCGACGTGACAACGTCGCCTGCAAGGCGTGATAAATCGAGTAGGCGTCGTTAGCAAAGATCTGATACCCGCTGTAGCCGTTCAACCCTGGCGTAGGCGTGCGAGCAATCGCATTCGCGAACGTATCGGTTGTGATCGTGTACGAATTGCCGCTGGTGTCGGCGATCGTAAGCGGATGCCTGGTCGCGTCCACCGACTGAATGCCGTCGCGAGTCTCGCGCAGGTGAATTCCGCGCGTGCCGACGTATCCAACTTCCAGTACCCAGTTCCGGCCCAATTCGCGCTGCACGGTCAGGTTCCACTGCTGAGTGTTCGGAACCACAAAGTGCCGCGGAACCTCCAGTACGAAAAGGTTCTGTGTGGTATTCACGCCCGGCCCGGTGCATGAGTTGTAAGTTCCGGTCTGGGTGGTGTCATTGGTTGGGTTACCCGATCCATCGACGAATCCCGTGAACTGCGCCAGGCAGGGAAGCCATGCTCCCGAAAGTTGTCCGGCCTGTGGCACGGCATTTGGATTTACTGCCGGCGTTCCGGTAAAGAAGTTCGACATTGTAAATCCCGGCGTCTGCCCAAAGAACACGATCGGGATAAACGGAGACTGGAAGCTCAACTGGTCCACGGCACCTATGTCCTCGCGCACATAATAGATTCCGTAGCCGCCGCGAACCGTCGTCGTATGATGTCCCATCACGTCCCAGGCGAAACCGAAACGCGGGCCCAAGCCGGTTGAGACATTGTTCTTGAAAGTCGAACCGGAAGCATTGCCCGTCAGCCCGGAAACCCCCAGCTTGTTGACGCAACTCGGATAGATAAACGGATAGGTTCCTGAATTCGTCAGGTCCGACTCGATGTTGCCGATGTGGCAGTCGGCGTCCGTCCACGCGCCGAGAAATTCCGTACGCAGCCCCATATTGATCGTGAGGGTCTGCGTCGCCTTCCAGTCATCCTGCGCGAAGATCGCGGAATTGCTCTGCTTGTAGGCATGGTTATCAACACCGCCGCCGCCGAAGCTGAACTCTGGCGTTCCGCCCACGAAGTTGCCGAAGTCTGTTGGCCCTGTATTCGTGAAGAACAACTGTCCGTTGAACACCTGCGGAAACAGCTTGTCCAGCCGCACCCGCACATACTGTCCGCCAAAAGTCAGCGTATGCGCGCCACGCACCCAGCTCAGGTCGTCCACAAAGTTGTAGTTGTTCTGCTTCTGCGATTGATTGGCCTGGGGCGTCGGCCCGAACTGGAAGCCTGAAGTGGAAAACGTGAACTTGTAGATGCTGCTCGTCAGGTTGCTGGTCGGCCGGTCAATTCCCACATCGCCAACCGTGACCGGATTGATGTTCGACGCCGTATTGTTGATGTGAACAAATCCAAAGCGGAAATCGTTCACCAGCCGCGGCGAGAACACGTGCGTTTCGGAAATGACGAACACGCGGTCGTGCACCGGCAACTGATAAGGAAAGTTCAAGTCCGTTCCACTGGCGGGCGCGCCCAGCGATGCCTGCAATCCGCCGGCTCCGAAGGGGACATCGGTCTCGGAATTCGAGTAGAAGAACCGCGCTGCGACCGAGTCTTTCGAATCGTGGAAGTCATGGTCCCAGTTTGCCGTGAATTGGTCGTCGGTAAACTTGCCCGGCTTGCTCACCGTGAACTGCACCAGATCACCGGGATTGGCTGTAACGTTCGGCAGCGGATATAAATATCCATTCGCCGGTGCGCCGAACTGATTGCTTTGGAAGGCAAGCAGACTTACCGCTAGAGGGTCGGCGCTCGGCACGCCAAAATCTGCGGCGAGGCTCGCCGCGTTCGCCGCGCCGCGGTCGGTGGCCGGCACGTACGGGATGAAGGTGCTGATCAGCGTCCCTGGAGAATCGCCGCTGCGCTGCCGCGTTCCCTGATAGTTGACGAAGAAGAATCCCAGCTTGCCGCCGGGACTGACCGGCCCGCCCAGACTGCCGCCAAAAATATTCTGTTGAATCACGGGCCGCGGAGATCCGGACCCCTTCAAAAAGTATTCATTCGCATCCAGCACCGTATTGCGGAAAAATTCATAGGCGTCGCCGTGAAAGTTCGCCGTGCCGGATTTCAGAATCGCGTTGATGTTGCCGCCGCCATTGCGTCCCTGGCTGGCGTCGTAGAGAGATGTCTGCACCTTGAACTGCTGCACCACATCCGGATTCGGCAAGGGCGTGTTCGTAAGCTCCGCGACGTTGTAATCCGTGACGCTGACGCCTTCAATCGAATAATTGTTGTTATCTTCGCGCTGCCCGTTCACCTGAATGCGCACATCGCCGCGTCCCAGGTGTGCGGCGGCATTCAGTTCGCTTTGTGCGCCGCTGGAGAGCGTCAGCAACTGCTGGAAGTTCTGGGTGGCCAGCGGCAGCGCCCGGATCGTATTGCTTTCAATCGCCTGCCCGGTGGTCGCGTCGCTCGTGTCCACGGCTTGCACTTCCGCCTGCACTTCGATCTTCTGCTGCACTGCCTGTGTGGTCAGCTTCGCGGTCATGCGCGTCGTCTCGGTCACGCGCACCCCAACGTCGACAACCTTCGCATCCGCAAATCCCGTTGCATGGATGCCCAAGCTGTACGTTCCCACGGGCAGCAGCGGCGCTGTAAATGTGCCATCCGGCCCCGTCTGCACAGAACGCTCCAGAACATTTGTTTCCTGGTTCGTGATCGACACATCGGCATTCGCCACCACGGCTCCGCTCGGGTCCTGCACCGTTCCTGTAATTGCGCCCGTAGCTCCGCCTTGTCCGAAACTGGTCGTGCCCAATGCCAGTGTGATGATGCTAAGAGCGATGAACTTGATTGAGGTACTCGACATGGTCTCTCTCCATTTGTGAAGGCCGAAAATTGTGGTCGCGTCTACTGAAGAATCGGAAGGCATCGACAACAACCGGAAGAGCATGGCCTGGCAAGGACGTGCGCCAGCCGCCTCCGATCGCAAAGCCCGGGAAAGAACGCGTGGTCTTCCGCCATCGCCGTATCGATACAGCTCTCCCTGTAAATGCCTTGTTGGAGTGAGAAAAGACTACCGAATCGGAGCGCCGCTTTTCAAGAACAACATGCAGCACAGAGCAGAGAGGGTCATCAAGTAAGTATCTGGAGAGTTATGGGTCACAAAGGGCGTTATTTGCAAAATCGATGTTGTAATCCGTCGGTCAAGCCGTGGATCGAACCTGACCACATGCGCAAGATGGCACAAGTGGGCATGTCATCCCTTACGTTTGTCATCCTGAGGAGGGCGAAAGCCCTCCGAGGGACCTGATGTCACCCGAAAGCTTCCCGGAAGTAAACAAGAATACACCCGCCGCCGGAACAAAGAGCCTTAATTCCGCGCTCCGCGTTTTTCCCTCGCGCTCTTGATCCCAGGCTTCTTCTTCCCAAACACCCGCGCAAAAATCTTGTCCACGTTCTTCAATTGCCGCGGCAGATCAAACGCGTACTCAATCTGCTTGCGCGGAACCTTGCCCGTGATCTCTTTGTCCCCGAGCACAAGATCGTGGAAGTTCAGCCCTTCCTTCCACGCGCGCATTGCGTGTCCCTGCACCACCCGGTAAGCGACCTCGCGCGAGACCCCATGCTCGACCAGATCCAGCAGCAACTGCCCGCTGAAGATGAGCCCATGCGTGCTCTCCAGATTCGCTTTCATCCGTTCCGGATACACAAACATCGTTTCAATCACATTGGCTGTTTTCGTCAGCAGATAGTCCGTCAGTGTCGTTGAATCCGGCAGAATCACGCGCTCCACCGATGAGTGCGAAATATCGCGCTCGTGCCACAACGCAACGTTTTCCAGTCCCGCCTGCGCATTGCTGCGCACCACGCGCGCCAGGCCGCTGATCTGCTCCAGGGTCACCGGATTGCGCTTGTGCGGCATCGCCGACGAGCCCTTTTGCTTCTCGCTGAAAAATTCCTCGGCTTCTCGGACTTCTGTGCGCTGTAAATGCCGGATTTCAGTCGCGATCTTATCGAGCGTCGATGCAATCACCGCCAGCGTGCCGAGATAATGTGCGTGCCGGTCGCGCTGGATCACCTGCGAAGACACCGCCGCCGCTTTCAGCCCCAGCCGCGCACACATCTTCTCTTCCAGTTCTGGCGTCAGGTGCGCAAAAATTCCCACCGCTCCCGAAAACTTGCCTACGCGCATGTCTTCCGCGGCGGCGGCAAAGCGCGCGATATTCCTCTGCGTCTCCGAGTACCAGTTGGCGATTTTGAATCCGAACGTGATCGGCTCCGCATGGATGCCGTGCGTACGGCCGATCATCGGCGTGTCCTTAAATTCCCAGGCGCGCCGTTCGAGGACCTCCGCAAGCCGCTCCAGGTCTTTCGCGATAACCTGCGACGATTGACGAACGAGCAATGCCTGTGCCGTATCCACTACGTCATTCGAGGTCAGTCCGTAATGGAACCAGCGCGACTGCGGCCCAACGAATTCGGCGACTGCGGTCGTGAAGGCGATGACGTCGTGCCGGACCTCCGCCTCAATTTCATGAATGCGCTCAACGCGAAAATCGGCCTTTTCGCGGATCGCTTTCGCCGCATCCTTCGGCACCAGTCCAGTCTCGGCCAACGTTTCGGTCGCAGCAAGTTCAACCGCCAGCCAGGTGCGGAATCGGTTTTCATCGCTCCATATGCGGGCCATTTCAGCCCGGGTGTAGCGCGGAATCAAGGTCTAAGCCTCCTCTGCAAGTGGGACAGAGGA
>DATAUY010000253.1:0-3193 GCA_036268025.1 Candidatus Sulfotelmatobacter sp.
ATTTCCACGGATAAGGATCTTCAATCAAGTTGGTTTATCCGTGTTCATCCGCGTAACTCCGTGGCCAACGAATTCGGTTTTGGCTCTATTTGATTTTGGCTCTAAGCGATCCAAACCGTCTTCGCGTTCAGAAACTCCCGAATGCCCACGGTCCCCAACTCCCTCCCATGCCCGGAATACTTCACGCCGCCAAACGGAATGCGCGCATCGGATGCGACCATTTTGTTGATGAACACCATCCCGGCTTCAAGCTCATTGATGAACCGCTCGCGCTCTGTCCCATCGTTGGTCCACGCGCTCGCGCCCAAACCGAAGCGCACATCGTTCGCCACTCGGATCGCATCATCCACATCTTTGACGCGAAAAATCGCCGCGACCGGCCCAAACAGTTCCTCCGCATACGCCGGAGATCCCTTGGGGACATTTGTCAGCACCGTCGGAGCATAATAATTTCCCTTCCGCTGCAACGGATGCCCTCCGGTGAGCACCTTCGCACCAGCAGCGACAGTCTTCTGCACATCGGCATCAAGGTCCTTCACACCATCTGGTGTTGCCAGCGGCCCGACATCGGTCTTCTCGTCAAACGGATCGCCGACCTGCAGGCTCTCCATCTTCGCTACAAATTTCTTCTCGAACTCGTCGGCAATCGGAGCAGCCACAATAAACCGTTTCGCCGCAATGCATGACTGACCATTGTTCTGCACGCGCGCCGTCACGGCCGTGGCAACCGCCGCTTCGAGATCTGCCGAGGGCATCACAATAAACGGATCGCTCCCGCCCAGTTCCAGCACAACTTTCTTGACCCGCTTCGCCGCGCCTATTCCAACTTGGATCCCGGCCTGCTCGCTGCCGGTCAGCGTCGCTGCCACAATCCGCGGATCGTTCAGGATCGCATCCACTTGTGCGGATCCAATCAGGAGCGCCTGAAAACATCCCTCGGGAAATCCCGCTTCCAGAAAAATGCTCTCCAGCGCCAACGCGCATTGCGGCACGTTCGACGAATGCTTCAGCAATCCGACATTGCCCGCCATCAACGCCGGTGCCGCGAACCGCATCACCTGCCAGAAAGGAAAATTCCACGGCATCACGGCCAGAATCGGCCCAATTGGCAAATATCGGATGAAACTTTTCTTCGCCGCCGTCTCGACAACTTCGTCGGCCATGAAGCGCTCGGTGTTTTCGGCGTAGTAGCGACAAGCCGTCGTACACTTCACCGCCTCCGCGACGGCGGACTTGTAGGTCTTGCCCATCTCCAGCGTCATGATATGGGCGAATTTCTCTTTGTCGCGCTCCAGAATGTCGGCAGCTTTGCGCATCCGTTCCGCCCGCACGGCAAACGGAGTCTTCCGCTCCACACGAAATGTGTTCACAGCAAGCTGCAGCTTCTTATCAATCTCAATCTCAGTAAGCGATTGAAAGGCCTTGATGACTTCCCCGGTAGCAGGATTGATCGTCGCGATTGGCATAGTGTGGCCAATATATCGCACGCGCGATCTTGCCGCGGGCCCGGGCGCGGTTCCAAATTCGAATTGCGCCGAATCGCCAACATGTATATACTTTACGTATATACAGGAGAATCCTCATGGCCATAGCTCGTGTCTTCCGTTCCGGAAATAGCCAGGCCGTGCGTCTGCCCAAGCAATTTCGCTTCAAGAGTAAGGAAGTGGAAATCCTTCGCCGCGGCAATGAAATTGTTCTGCGCGAAAAGAGTGACGACGACATGCGTCGGGCGCTGGAACTAATTATGGCCCTGCCGGAGGACGTTCTTCTGGCTGCCGCCGAAGACGACGGGCCTCCGCAGAAGCGCAAGGGCTTGTGATCCGGAGCGCGCGGGAACCATTCTATGGAATTTCGTTACCTGCTCGACACGAACATCTTCATCTACATCCGGCAAGAGCGGAAAGAGGTCGTCCGCCACTTTGTCAGGCTCCGTCCGGGCGAAGCGGCGGTTTCGATCATTTCCTACGGTGAACTGTTTTTTGGTGCATCCAAGCGCGGGCGGGCCGAAGATTTAGAGCAGCTACGAGTTCTTATGGGCCGGCTGCCCTGCCTGACTCTGCCTGAGGCTGCGGCCGAGACCTATGGCGTTATCCGCGCGGAACTTGAATCGAGGGGAGAAGTGATCAGCAACAATGATCTCTGGATCGCTGCCCACGCTCTGGCTTCCGGTCTGACGTTGGTCACTAACAACGTAAAGGAATTTCACCGAGTGCCCCGTCTGAAGATACAGAACTGGGCGGCCTAACAGAAGGGACCGTTGGAATCTTGCGGTTTTATCACCGAGATTTCTGTTTCCAGCTACCCGACGACTGGTGGCAAGAAGCGGGCATGGAGGGCTTTATTCCGGCGTCAAAGTCATACGCTGCGGATCAGGGGGAAGCTAATCAGAGGTTAATGTGGGTTAGAGTTGACGAGGTCGAGCCCGTCCGTCGTAACCTCAGTCATGGGGTTTTCAACAACGATGAAGAGACCGGCCTCTCGGCAAGAGATAGAGTAGTCCAGCTCCTTCGCGGCTTCTCTAGGCGAGACAAGATTCCTCCAGTCCAGGTTGTCAGACTACCGTCCAACAACGAATGCCATTACAGACTCGTGCATGGCGCGCACCGCTTTTATTCGTCTATCGCTGCTGGATTCGTCGAGGTTCCAGCTGTTGATGTGTCGGACATCCGGCTTTGAGTAAATTGCAGGGATACCTCGTTTACAATTGGGAGTTCAGTACATTCATCGTCATCCACATCCCAGGAGGATTCCCATGAAGCTCACCCCCGGCAAGCTGGCCGGCCTGAAGAAAGTTTCGAACGACGGCGGCGTCATCGCCGCCGCCGCCATGGACCAGCGCGGATCCCTGCAAAAATCGCTCGCCAAAGAAAAAGGCGGCGAGGTCACCGACGCCATGATGGAAGAGTTCAAGTCGCTGGTCACTGAAGTTCTCACGCCGCACGCCAGCGCCATCCTGCTCGACCCCGAGTGGGGACTGCCCGCCTCCAAGCGCCGCGCCAAGAGCGCCGGACTGCTCCTCGCCTACGAAAAGACGGGATACGACAAGACCGGCCCCGGACGTCTCGGCGATCTGCTCGACCACTGGTCCGCAAAGCGCCTGAAAGAAGCCGGCGCGGACTGCGTGAAGATTCTTCTCTACTACACGCCCGACGATCCGAAGGACGTCAACGACAAGAAGCACGCGTGGGTCGAG
>DATAUY010000254.1:0-9815 GCA_036268025.1 Candidatus Sulfotelmatobacter sp.
AATGGCGTAAAGATTTATCATGCGGGCGATACGAACGTGTTCGGTGATATGGCGATTATTCGCGAGTTGTACGCTCCCGAGATCGCGATGATTCCGATTGGCGACCACTACACCATGGGGCCGCGCGAGGCCGCGTATGCCTGCAACTTACTAAGGCCCAAGACCGTGATCCCCATGCACTTTGGAACCTTCCCGGTATTGACGGGGAGCCCGAGCGCGTTGCACAAACTTGTACCGAGCATTGAAATTCTTGAGATGAAGCCGGGCGTGACCGTCGGCTGACCCGATATTTCCTCGAAAGGCAAGCAAGTGACTCAAAGCAAGAAGAAGGACGCTCCCAGTTGGAGACACTATAACTTCACTACGGCTGGGCCAGTGGATGACTATCTCTACTCCATGCTCCCGAAGCGCGACGAAGTGCTGGCGGAGATGGAAGACTACGCGAGTGAACACAAAATACCGATTGTTGGGCCAGCAGTAGCGCGCGTCTTACAACAATTGGCGATGATGATCAAAGCGCAGTCCGTGTTCGAATTGGGCTCGGCAATTGGGTATTCAACCATCTGGTGGGCCCAGGCAGTCGGCGACAAGGGAAATGTGATCTACACCGACGGCGATCCGAAGAATGCGCAGCGGGCGCGAGAGTACTTTGCCCGCGCGAGCGTGTCTACGCGCATCACGATCCATACCGGGGACGCGCTGGAGTTTCTTTCGGAACAAAAACGCGCATTCGACATCATCTTCAACGATGTCGATAAAGAGGACTATCCTCGAGTGCTTCGTCTGGTTGCGCCGCGCCTCCGCAAAGGTGGATTGTTTGTCACCGACAACGTGCTGTGGAGCGGGCGGGTAGCGGAAAAGACTCCGAAAGACGCCAGCACGAAGGCAATCCTGGAGTTTAATCGTAAGCTTTACGATTCAAAAGACTTCTACACGACGATTCTTCCCATTCGTGATGGATTAGCGGTAGCAGTAAAGAAATAGCCCGACAAACGCGCGGAGCAGGCTCGTGCCGCTCCGCTTACACTTTTTCCCCGCACCTTAACACTCCCGTAACATTCCTGCCCTATAGTTCCGCAATCTTGATCACACTCCAATCCTAGTCCCAGGAGACCTATGGCTACCGCAAGTTCCACAGTCCTCGATGCAAAACTCTCGCGCTCGCCGGGCAAGATCGGCATGATTATTTTTGGTATCGTGCTGCTCATCGGCTTTGGCTATGCGGGAACGCATCTGCTCGGCGATCTGTCGACGATGCACAGCGATTCAGTCCTTCCCTACGTGCTGCTCGGAGTCGCTCTGCTCGTGGCCCTCGGCTTTGAGTTTGTAAACGGATTCCACGATACGGCAAATGCAGTTGCCACGGTGATCTACACGCACTCGCTGGAGCCGCACATCGCGGTGGTATGGTCCGGTTTCTGGAATTTCCTCGGTGTGATGGTGTCCTCGGGCCTGGTGGCCTTCAGCATCATTTCGCTGCTTCCGGTGGAGTTGATTTTGCAGGTGGGCAGTAAAGCTGGGTTCTCGATGGTGTTTGCGTTGCTGGTGTCGGCGATTATCTGGAACCTGGGAACGTGGTATTTCGGCCTGCCGGCGTCGAGTTCTCACACGCTGATCGGGTCCGTCATCGGAGTCGGCATCGCCAACCAATTGATGGCTGGTAGAACCGGCACGTCTGGCGTCGATTGGGGACAGGCGGCGAACATCGGCAAATCGCTCCTGCTCTCGCCGCTTGTTGGCTTCGCCGTCGCAGCACTTTTGCTGCTCGCAGCCAAAGCGTTGATCCATGACCCAAAGCTCTACAAGGCGCCCGAAGGCAACGCGCCGCCGCCGTTTTATATTCGCTGCCTCCTGATTTTGACCTGCACGGGCGTGAGCTTCTTCCACGGATCGAACGACGGGCAGAAGGGCATGGGACTGATCATGCTGATCTTGATCGGAACTGTTCCCACTGCCTATGCATTGAACCATGCTGTGACTTTCAAAGAGTCCCAGGATTTCATCGCGGTTTCACAGCAGGCAGCACAGGCTCTTGACCACTACGTTGAGCCCGGTGCCGTGATCGGAGACGCGCGCGATGATTTGACGGAATTCATCCGCAGCAAGCATTTCACTCCCAATACGATGCTGGCGATGCGGACGCTGGTGAACGATGTGGGCACCGAGACCAGCATCTACAAAGAGATGAAGAACGTGCCGAATGATCGCGTGCGCAACTTCCGCAACGACCTGTATCTGATAAGCGAAGTTCTGCGCATTACGACGAAGGCTGGACAGCCGAAGTTCGCCGTGGCTGACGCTGCGATTCTCGCCAATTACAAGAAGCACGTGGATCACTCCACGCGCTTCATCCCGACCTGGGTGAAAGTTGCGGTCGCGATGGCGCTGGGACTGGGAACAATGGTTGGCTGGAAGCGGATCGTGGTAACCGTCGGCGAAAAGATCGGGAAGGAACATCTAACCTACGCCCAGGGTGCTGCGGCGGAAATCACCGCCATGGCGACGATCGGTGCAGCGGACGGATTTGGGCTGCCTGTGAGCACGACGCACGTGTTGTCATCGGGTGTCGCGGGCACGATGGCAGCGAATCACTCAGGAATCCAGCTCAGCACGGTGCGCAATCTGGCGCTGGCCTGGGTGCTCACATTACCTGTGGCGATGATGCTTTCGGGCGGATTGTTCTGGCTGTTCCGGAAGATCTTCTAGGTTGTGCGCCGGTTTACGGTTGAGAAAATAACGGCGGGAGGAGACGACTTTCAACGCTCCTCCCGCCGTAGCCTTTCGATTCAAGCGATCTTCCAGGACCCTGGTCAGCGGCGCTACTTTGCCGGCCGCTGAACGAGTTCAGCATCGATCGTAATCGTGATGTCGTCACCCACCACCGCGGGAAGACCATTTACTCCAAAATCCTTGCGATTGATTTTCGTTGATGCGGATGCGCCGATGCGCTGGCCTCCACCCATGGGATTTGGGATCGGGGCGGTCGGGCCGTCCACATCGAGTACGACCTCTTTTGTCACACCATGGATGCTCAGGTCGCCGGTGATCTGAACCTTTCCTTCGCCCGCAGCTTTCGCATTCTTGGACTTGAATGTGATGGTCGGATATTTCGCCACATCGAGGAAGTTAGGGCTGCGCAGATCGTTATCGCGCATTTCCACGCGGGTGTCCACGGAAGTAGCCTCAATCGTGGCGTCCAGCGTGGTTTTTGACGGATCGGCGGGATCGTAGTTGGCCGAGCCGCTGACCTTCGTGAATGCGCCGCGTACGGTCGACACTCCGAGGTGGCGCACGGAAAATTGCGCCGCCGTGTGATTCGGATCGATCTGCCAGGTTCCGGCCTGGGCAGCGGCGGTAGCGGCCAGGGCGAGTGCGGTAAAGAGAGGAAGAATCTTGCGATACATAGGCTGGATCGTGCTCCTGCGAACAGATGGCTTCTGCGAAGCTAAATGGATTTAACGGGAATCGCAAGGAGGTCGTCAACCATTCCGACTTCTTTTTGCAGGAAAGGCTCAGCGTAAGTGACGCCGCCGAGCATTCCGTAGAAACGGGCGATCGCATCCAGGCGCGCGTGAATTTCGTCATGAGCGGGGAAGATATCTTTTCCGGCTTCCTGATCGCTGAACTGCGATTTGTAAGCCATAAGCGAGGAGAATTTGGCTTCAAATTGGTCGGAGATATCTACAACGAAGGTTGGACGAACATCATAGTAGAGGGTCGCATAGACAATTTTGAAGGGCCGGTGCGGTTTGTGTGTCTCGCCCCAGCCCCCGACTGCGACATGAGGTGTGAGGTCGAGTTTCGCCAGGCCCGCCAGAAAGCAGGCTTCGTATCCCAGTATGGATGCCGTGTAGTGATCGGGATGCCGGCCCTTCCAGTAAGGAAGAATTACCACGCGGGGGCGCGTCTCCCGGAGCGCGGCAGCAACCTTCAACCGATTTTCCCACGTGTTCTCCACGCGGCCATCGGGTATATCGAGGGCCTGCCTCCATTGCACACCGAGAATCTTCGCCGCGTCGGCGGCTTCGCGGGCGCGATCATCGGCAGTGCCACGCGTGCCCATCTCTCCTTGCGTCAAATCGAGAATGCCGGTGCGTTGGCCGCGTTGAGTAGCCTTCAGCAGCGTTCCACCGCAGGTTTGCTCTACATCATCGCGGTGCGCGGCGATAGCAAGAATATCCAGAGATTGGCCGGGCGGAAGAGAGGGCATGTCAGTCGAGATTTCCTTGCTCAAGCACAACGTTCTCGCGCACGATGAGGCGATGTGCAGCCATCTCTTTCAAAGTAGGCAGAACGCGGCTCACGTGCTCATCCGTGTCTACGAAAATGATAATGACGGGCAACTTGCCGCCTGTTTCCACAAGGTGAGCGGTCTCGACCCTGTGCCTGCCGAGAAATCCGGCAACACAATGCAGAGCAGTCGCGGCGTAGACGTTCTCGTTACGCAAGTAGCTGAGGATCTCCATGTGCAGCGGCTTGTGATGCCACTGGTCAGCTTCGTTCAAATAGATGGTGACTTGTACTGCCACGGTAACCGGCATTTTACTCGCGAACCTCCCATTCTCGCCGCAAAAGTCCGTAAAGTTCGGAATCGATGAATTGCCCCCACTTGAATATGTGCTCCCGCTGGCAACCCTCATGGCGCATCCCGAGCTTCACGAGGATGCGGCCGGACGCAGCATTGTGCTTGAAATGCGACGCGAAGATGCGGTGCAGCCTGAGATTTTCGAAGCCATAGCGCAGCATTTCTTGCCCGGCCTCGGTTGCATAGCCTTGTCCCCAGAAGGGAACTCCGAGCCAATAGCCAAGTTCGGCATTCTGATGTTGCTCATCAAGCCGAAAGCCAATGCCGCCAATCTGGCGTCCGCTGTCACGCATGGTGACCGACAGCCAGAGTTTATCGGGTTGCTGGCAGAGAGACAGAAAGCCTCGTGCGTCTTTTTCGATATAAGGATGCGGAATTCGCAGAGTAGTGGCTGCCACCTCTCGTGTGCCGATTAGCGGCAACAAGTCCGGAATGTCCGCTTCGCTGTAAGGCCGCAGTCGCAGTCGCGAAGTTTCGAGAACAGGAAGTTGCGTCACTCTAGAGCGCCCTCGCCACAGCCATCCCTGCGAGCGCGCCCGCCAGGCATAGCAGGTTGTTGCTGAAAATGTTGGCCAGCATCAGTCCCCACTGGCCATGCTCAAAGAATGACATGCTCTCGAAGGCGTAGCTGGAGAATGTTGTGAACGATCCGCAGAAGCCAACCACTACGAGGAGTCGCCAGCGGGGGTCGAGCAGGACTCGCTCGGTGGTCCAAATGACAAAAAAGCCGACGATGAAACTGCCGACGATGTTGATGACCAGCGTGCCGTAGGGGAACACGGGGCCGAACTCTTTGACCGCGAAGCGGCTTAGCAGATAACGGACATTCGCGCCGACGATTGCGGCGACGGATATCGCGAGGAAGTCTTTCACGATGGAATTCTCCTACAGAAATCGTTTCGATTGTGTAGGAGTTATCAGCCGAGACAACTGGCGGTTGTGGCGAACTCCATCGCCTTTACCTTTTTACCACAGAGGACCTTGTCGTCCTGAGTACACTAGTCCTTACTTTTTCCGTTCCACCAGGAACCGTGCCAGTTCTTTTAGCGTCTCGCCGCGGTCCCCGAATGGCTCTAGTTCCGCCAAGGCTTTGCTGACAAGTTCATCCGCTTTCGCGATCGATGCGTCAATGCCAAATAACGCGGGATAAGTTGCCTTTTCCGAAGCCGTATCTTTGCCAGCGGTCTTACCGAGTTGCTCTGAAGTCTGGGTCACGTCGAGTACGTCGTCCACGATCTGGAATGCGAGGCCGATCGACTGGCCGAAAGCACGCAGACGCTCGACCTCTTTGTCCTTGGCTTCGGCGTAGAGGCCGCCGCTCACCAGGCTTGCAGTGATCAGGGCTGCGGTCTTCGAGCGGTGAATATATTCGAGCATCTCCGCTGTGGGCTGTGTACGCTCGGCTTCGAGGTCTACAACCTGACCGCCGATCATGCCGTTGACGGTACCGGTACCGCGGGCAATCTCCTCGATAATCCGCACTCGCGCTTCGGGAGGGCATTTCAGGCGCGATAGCACCTCGTAGGCCTGCGTTTGCAGCGCATCGCCGGCGAGGATGGCGACGGCTTCTCCGAAAACCTTGTGACAGGTTGGGCGTCCGCGGCGGAGATCATCGTTGTCGAGGGCCGGAAGGTCGTCGTGGATCAGCGAATAAGTGTGTAACATCTCAAGCGCAGCGCCCAGTTCGTCGATTCCCTCAGGAGAGGATTTCGCGATCATGCGCCCTGCTTCCATGCAGAGAATGGGGCGAATGCGTTTGCCGCCAGCGAAGACACTATGGCGCATCGCTTTATGGATTGAGACGGGCGGCGAAGTTTCGAGAGGGATTAGCCGGTCGAGCGCTGAGTCGGCGAGGCGCTGTCCCTGTTCGAGAGTTTCTTTCAGCATGAGCAGGCAGTATAGCAAGGAGGACACAGCCCACTGGGCACGTGCAATTTCAAGTGACGTCTGACGAAACTCCCACTTCCCGCGAAGGACACGCGAGAGACGAGACACCCACATTCTCCTCGCTGAATAAAATTATGCTGAGGCGTTGCGGGACTGGGTTGTGCTGCGCAACACCGACGTCAGTACGTTCCTGACATCACCGGATGGACACACGTCCGCCGCGCCCACTGCCAGGGCGGCTGCCCACATCCCTTCGTCGGGGATACGATGGGTGCAGACGATGGGAAGCTCGGGAAAGTCGCGGTGCAGGCTTTCAACATCCGCAAGTCGCCAAGCTTCAATGTTCAGAACGACGGCCTGAGGATCATTCTGTGCGACCCTATCGCGCAAATCTTGCTGGGAGCGGGTCACGGGAACCGAAAGAACGGAAAAGTGATAGCGCAGTCCGCCCGCGAGAGAGTCAGCGACCGCGGGATCGTTTTCGAAAACGACAACACTTTTAGCCATAGGCTCCCCGCTCTTCAGTCGTCAACTTGCGTACGTCGACGCTTGGACTGGGCTGCGGGGTGGCTGGGAGACTACTCCACAGACGACTTAAACTAAGAACCTTCGAACAACCCGAGAGCCTACCGACGCCCCGGCGCTTTTTCTGCGAGCGGCTCGAATGGTTCGGCCTGGAGCTTTCCGTTTTTCTTCAACAGGATTTCAACTTTTCCTTCGGCCTGCTCGAGTTCCTTGCGGCAGGCGGAAGACAGCTGCATGCCCTCTTCAAAGAGCGTCAGCGATTTCTCCAACGGGACTTCTCCCTTTTCAAGCTCCTGGACAATCTTCTCCAGTCGCTGGAGATATTCTTCAAACTTGGGCAACGGTTCGCTCCGTTGCTCTATTGTAATGCCTTCGATTGGATGAGATGTCCAGCGATTTCGCCAAAAATATTTGCGAGGAAAAGCAGATTGGCCAGATTGAGAATGCTTACGCGACGACAGTTTTGTTGGTGCCGAGTGCTTCGAGAACGTCCACGGCGGAGCTGTAGCGGCCGAGCGGAGCGCTGATCTGCGCTCCCTGGACCCGCTGGCGGACCTCAATCAGCATCTCGCGCGCTATGGCCACGCCTTCGGCGCGGGCTGTTTCCGGCGTTTGGGCCCGGGACATACGTTGCAGGATGGAGTCTGGCACGGAGACGCGCAGCTCGTTTTTCATGAATTCAGCATTGCGCACGCTGGTGAGAGGCCAGATTCCGGCGATGACGGGGATTCGACAGTGTTCGATGCGGCGCAGGAAGTTATCGAGCAAACGTAGGTCAAAGACGGGCTGTGTAATCACATATTCGGCGCCGGCTTCGACTTTGAATTGGAAGCGGCGAATCTCTTCGTCCATGTCGGTGAGGCCCGGATTCGCGCCAACTCCAATGACGAAGCCGGTCCCGGTACCAATTGGGTTGCCCCCTAGATCGAGTCCGCGGTTCAGGCTGTGGACGATGTTGACCAGCCCGATTGCATCCACATCGAAGACAGCGGTTGCATCCGGATAATTGCCCATCTTGGGCGGATCGCCGGTGACGCAGAGCAGGTTTCTGATGCCAACGGCAGCGGCTCCGAGCAGATCACTCTGGATGCAGAGCACGTTCCGATCGCGGCAGGTGTAGTGCTGGATCGCATCGATGCCGACTTCGCGCTGAATCAACAGGGACAGCGCCTGATTGCTCATGCGCGCCGAGGCCCTCGGACTGTCGGGAACGTTGACCACATCGACTCCCACCGACTTCAGGAATCGCGCGCCCTCGATCTCTTTTCGGACGTCGATTCCTTTCGGAGGCACGATCTCGACCATGGTTGCAAATTCACCGCGGGCAAGTTTCGCGCCGAGGCGAGATCGGTTCTCCAAAGGCGTCGTCGCCACGGCGCGAGGGGCAGGCTGTGAACCCGCGACCTGGACAGATCCCGATTTGCCGCGTGCTTCTCCTACACGAAGACCCGACTTCATCATCCGAATGTGTTCGGGAGTGGTTCCGCAACAGCCGCCTACGACGCGGACTCCGGCAGCCACAAATTTCCGGGCGTAGCTCGCCATGTATTCCGGAGAACATAGATAGATATTCCTGCCATCCACCGATCGCGGAATGCCGGCGTTGGGTTGAGCCGCCAGAGGAAGCGAAGTCGCGGCGCGCACCCGCTCGATGGCGTCGAGCATCGCAACCGGACCGACGCTGCAATTGCAGCCAATTACGTCGGCTCCCCATTCTTCCAGCTTGCGAGTGAACGTTTCGGGATCGGAGCCGTCCAAGCAATTGCTGTCTTCGTCGATGGTGACTTGCGCGACAATCGGCAGGGAACCGCCGACATCTTTGGCGGCCAGCAGCGCCTGATGGATTTCTTCCAGGTAGCCGAAGGTTTCGAGCATCAACAGGTCAACTCCACCTTCAAGTAATGCCTGGATCTGCTCGCGGAATGCATCGCGGGCTTCCTGAAACGAAGTCTTGCCGAGAGGTTCGATTCTGGTTCCCAGCGGGCCAACCGATCCCGCGACCCAGACATCGAAGCTTTTGGCGGCTTCGCGGGCCAGCCGTACACCAGCGAGATTTATTTCGCCGACTTTATCCGCAAAGCTATGTCGTCCCAGCCGGAAAGCGTTGCCACCGAAAGTATTGGTTTCAATAATTTCGGCTCCCGATTGGAGATAGTCGTGGTGAATCCCGCGGATCAGGTCAGGCTGGGAAAGGTTCAGCTCGTCGTACGACCGGTTGATAAAGATGCCCTTGGAGTAGAGCAGCGTACCCATGGCGCCATCGCAAAGCACGGGGGATTGCTTGATCCGAGAAAGGAAATCGGCCGCCATCTGTTGTCTGAGGATACAGGATGAAGCCGGTTTTCGCATCCTGAAGCAGGCAGCACGGAGGAAATCTCAATCGGCCTGCCGGTTTCGAACATCGAGCAGCGAAGCCGGTGCGCCGGGTCTGTTATAATCCACGATTTCGCAATTAAATCTTCCTTTTTCATGTTGTTAGGAGCCTGCCGTTTGAAGAGACATGCGCTCGTCCTGATGGTTGGTCTGTGCGCCGGCCTGTCCATGGTTTCCTGTGGAGGCTATAAGAGCAACTCTGGCAATACCAGTCTCCCTAACAACCTGACTGAGCGCGTTTTGGCTTCGCAGAGTGTAACCACGAGCATTGTGTTCGGCGGGCTGATGATCATCAATGGCCAAAACGATACCTTTTCACTGGCCAGCCGCATTAGCGCCGGGAGCGCGCCGGGTTTGATGGCCTTGTCGCCCACGCGAAACATCGCAATGACCTTTGATGCAAGCAGCAATACGGTTTTCGCGGTGGATACCACCAACGAAAGCA
>DATAUY010000255.1:0-5044 GCA_036268025.1 Candidatus Sulfotelmatobacter sp.
CCATTCGCACTAGAATAGGGCGCACGCGACGAAGGCCGCAACCGGCTTTCGGTTCGCGCCCCCAGTTCTGTGCACATTCTCGTCACCGCCGATTCTCTTTCAGGTTCGTGGACATACGCACGCGAACTGGTGACGGGCCTGGTCACGCGCGGCATTCACGTCACTCTCGTCAGCTTCGGAGAAATTCCTCTGCCCGACCAGACGTCGTGGATGGACCACCTCCACGGCCTCGACTACCGTCCCACCGCATTCCGTCTGGAGTGGATGCAAGAGGCTGAAGAAGATCTTCCCGAATCCACGGCATTTCTTGCTTCGCTGGTCGAGGAACTCCGGCCCGACGTTCTTCATCTCAACCACTTCTGCTACGGCAATCTGCCGGTCGATGTCCCGCGGGTAGTAACGGCGCACGGCGATCTCATTACCTGGACGCAGGCCGTTCACGACCAGCCGCAGCGTCCTGCCCGCGCCCTTGGTTGGTATCGCAAGACCGTGGTTGCCGGCCTGAATGGTGCGGACGCCGTCGTCGCCCCGTCCGCCTGGATGCTCGATCGCATCACTGCCTGTTACGGCCGTCCGCACCGCGGAGAAGTGATCTATCCCGGCCGCAATCCGATTTTCTTTAATCCCTATGTCAGCAAAGATGATTGTGTGCTCGCGGTGGGCCGCCTCGTCGACGCCAGCAAGCAGGTGTTTCTTCTCACCCAGCGGCAGCATCCTTTGGCTGTCTGCATCGTGGGAGCGGAACAGACCGTCCCGGTGCCGCGTATTCCGATTCGCGCCGATGTGAAACTTGCCACGGAGCAGACATCGGTCGCCATCCGCGGTCCGCAGACCGACGCGCAATTGCGGGCGCTCTACAGCCGCGCGGCGATCTACGCGGCAACCTCCCGCTACGAGCCGCTGGGAATCCCCGCTCTTGAAGCCGCATTCTCCCGCTGCGCGATTGTCGCCAACGATATCCCCAGCCATCGCGAAATCTGGGGAGATGCCGCCCTCTACTTCAAGACAAACGATGCCACCAGCCTCGCCGAAAACATCCGCCTCCTGAACACAGACCGCACCATGCGCCGCGCCTTCGCTGAGATGGCTTACTCCCGCGCGCGCGAACGCTTTACGACTAAACGCATGATTGACCAGTGCCTGGAACTCTACCGAAGCCTGATGTCGGCGCGCTATCTGGCCGCCTAACTTGCGGTACAGACCGATCAGCCATTTGAACCTCGGCGGGACATTCCGCCCCACTTAGTGATATGTTCTAAGGCTTACTAGAAACCCGTAAGGTTGGAGGAATTACAAATGGCTCAGGTAAAGATCACTGTCCGCCCAAACGGCCCTTATCGCGTAGAAGCACCCGAAGGCACAATCGAACTCGTGGATGTCAACGGAACGCCCTACGACCTCACCGGCAAGCCCGCGTTTTCGCTCTGCCGCTGCGGAGGCTCCGTCAACAAGCCCTTCTGCGACGGCACACACAGCAAACTCGGCTTCCAGGCCGCGGAACTGGCAGTGAAAAAAGCCGGCGGCAACGACCCACAGCCGTAGAGCTCTGGCAGTTGCGGAGGCACCGTGCACGATTCACGCGACCGCGAACTCGGAATGCACCGCCGCATCACGCGCCGGGATTTCATGAACGGCGTGGCCATGACTGCCGGAGCAATGACTATCGGAGCAACGACTGCCGGGGCGGCCATGATGCCCTGGCATCTTCTCGCCGAGGACAAGCCTGCCGATCCTGAAAAAGCTCCCGGCTACTATCCTCCCGCGCTGACCGGAATGCGCGGAAGCCATCCCGGTTCATTCGAAGCCGCGCACAGCCTCCGCGATGGCACCTTCTGGGAGACAGCAGGAAAGCCCGAAGACACCGGCGAAATTTACGACCTAATCGTTGTCGGCGGCGGCATCAGCGGCCTCTCCGCGGCGCATTTTTATCGCAAGGCAACCGGCGGCAAAGCGCGCATCCTCATCCTCGACAATCACGATGACTTTGGCGGACACGCCAAGCGCAACGAGTTCCGGGTCGGCGAGCATTTTCTCCTCGGCTTTGGTGGCACGTATTCAATTCAAAGTCCTGCACCTTACAGCGCGGTTGCGAAGGGGTTGATCACAGAGCTGGGAATCGATGTCTCATCCTATCCCAAGTACGTAGATCGCGACCTGTACCGATCGCACGACCTCGCGTCGAAGATATTCTTCGACAAAGAAACCTTCGGCGCGGATCGGCTGACGGTCAATCCGCGCTCGTTACACTTTTCCGACAGCGACGATCCTGCGTTTCAGGAATCCGACCTTTGGAAGAAGTTTTCTGCCGAAGCGCCCATCGCCGAACAGGCAAAGCATGACCTGCACCGCCTGTTCAACGAGAGGAAGGATTATTTCCCCGGCCTCAGCTCTGACGAAAAGAAGGCCAAGCTGGCGCGCATTAGCTATGCGAACTATCTGCGCGAAGTGTGCGGCGTGCACGAAGATATTGTGCGCATGTACCAGGCGATCCCGCATGGTTTGTTCGGAATCGGCATTGACGCTGTCGCCGCCCAGGATGCCTGGGGATTCAGCCTCCCCGGATTCGCCGGCCTCAATCTCGACCCGAAGCCCGGCAAGGGAATGAACCGTGACGCGATTCCAAACGAAGAAGCAGAAGCCTACTTCTTTCATTTTCCCGACGGAAATTCTTCCATCGCCCGGCTCCTGGTGCGCACGCTGGTTCCCGACGCAATCCCGGGGGATTCTCTGTCAGACTTAATTCTGGCGAAGGCCAACTATGCGAAGCTCGATCAGGCCGACGCCCCGGTGCGCATTCGCCTGAACAGCACAGCCGTTCGTGTGAAACATCTCGGAGACGCTGCGAGCGCAAAAGAAGTTGAAGTCGCCTATGCGCGCGGCGGCAAAGTCTATACCGCAAGAGCGAAGAATGCGGTCCTCGCCTGCTGGCACGTGGTCATTCCCTATATCTGCGAGGAACTCCCGGCCAGGCAAAGGGAAGCGCTGGCCTCTGCCCAGAAGGTCCCGCTGCTTTACACCAATGTCGTGATCCGCAACTGGACTTCATTCGTGAAGCTGGGGGTCAATGGGGTTTACGCCCCCGGTTGCTACCACACGATGTTCAATCTCGATTCTCCGGTCAGCATCGGCGGCTACCATTGCACCACGAAGCCGGAAGACCCGGTTGTGGTCCACATGATGAAGGCCGCATGCCATCCCGGCCTGCCCGCGCGGCAGCAACATATCTTCGGACGGATGGAGCTTTACACCACTACCTTCGCAACCATGGAGCGAAACATCCGCGAACAGTTGGCGCGCACGCTCGGCCCCGGCGGATTCGATCCCGCCCGCGACATTGCTGTCATCACTGTGAACCGCTGGCCCCACGGATACGCCTACGAATACAACTCGCTGTTCGACTCCTTCTGGCTGGAGGGCGGCGAAACACCCTGCGAAGTTGCGCGCAAGACCTATGGGCGCATTGCAATCGCCAATGCCGACGCGGGCGCCTATGCCTATACGGACGAAGCAATCAATCAGGCGTGGCGCGCTGTAGGAGAGATCACAAAAAGTTAGTCTGGTACGAAACAATTCGGCAATTGCGATCCGGTTAGTCAAAGATGCCGAATGCGAGTTTCCGAAGTATGAAACTGCAGCACCGCGGAAGAGCGGCGCTTCAGGGTCGCGTAAAGGGGCGCCAGGGAAGGATGGGCTTTAGCCCCTGCGATGCTTACTACTGTCCACTTTTCAATTTCGCAGCTTTGTCACGCGCTTCCTGCGCCTGCTGGGTCATGCCCTTCGCCTGATACGCGTCTGCTAACGCACTCTCAAGCTCCGGAGCATCGCCACTCTGTTCGCGTTCCTTCGAGAAGGCTGCAATGGCGTCGTCATACCTCTTCAGCTTCGTATATGACCTGCCCATCTCGTAGTAGATTCCGGACAGCTTTGACGGCAGTGCCGCAGCGGTCTTGAACTCCTCGACCGCAGCCTCATCGTTCCCCTGCTCCGCAAGCACCAATCCCAGACCGTAGTGTGCATCCGCGCTCTTGGCATCCTGCACCAATATCTGCGTGAATTCCGCCTTTGCTTCGTCGGGCCGTCTTTCGTTCAAGTAAGTGATTCCGAGATCGAAACGGGCATCGGAATTCTGCGGCTGCAATTCGAGGCCCCGTTTGAACTCGGCCTCCGCCTGAGAAAACTGCTGGTTGGTGAAGTAAGCCTGGGCCAACCCAAAGTGCGCCGGCGCCGAGTTCGGATCTTTGCGCGCGCGGGATTCCAGGCGCTGCAGCGAATCTCCAGGGTTCAGGTCGAGTGCCCCGGATGCCCTGGCCATTCTCATGCGCCCACCGCGCCACTGGCTTACGCCCCATCCGGCGCCCACCAATGCGAGCGTCATAACGCCGAGTACAGAGGCGCGGCGCCAAGCGTCATGGGCAGCGAGGCGCGCGATGAGCGCACCGAGAATCAGTCCGGTGACCAGGCCCCCGACGTGTGCGCTGTTGTCAATGCCCGGAAACATGCTTCCGAAGAGCAGATTGAAACCGGCGAAGAAAAGCAGGCTGCGAAGCGTTCCCTTGATTGCGATGCCGGGCAACGAAAACTCGCCAAGATAGAACGAAGCGATCAATGCCCCGGCCAGTCCGAAAATTGCGGCCGATGCCCCGACGCTCCAGACGCCTGGATTCCAACCGATACTCGCAAGACCTCCCGCCACGCCCGTGATTACGTAAACGGCCGCATAGGTCCATCGCCCATAAAGCGATTCACAAAGCGCGCCCAGATCCCAAAGGCACCACATGTTGAATCCGATGTGCAGCAGGCTGCCATGAAGAAACATATACGTCAGCAGCCGCCACCAGTCCCCGGACAACGTCAGCGGGCCGAAATTAGCGCCGTAGTGAATAGATACTTGCGGTGAAAACTCATGTGTCGGATTCGCGAAGGCAAGAGGATCGCCGCTGGACAGCATCATCGCCAGAAACACTGCGACGTTGGCGCCAAAAAGAATCTGTGTCAAAGAAATGCTGGAGTGGCTTCGCACCCACGGTCTGCGGATGACCGGCTG
>DATAUY010000256.1:0-6665 GCA_036268025.1 Candidatus Sulfotelmatobacter sp.
CCGCTAATCGCAGCGGAAGATGCTGTAGTCATCAACTCAACTTCGATGACGGAAGATGAAGTGCTGGCGCAGGTGGAGAAGTTAGCGCAGAAGAGATTAACGCCTTGATACGAGGTTTCAAGTCTCAAGCCGCAAAGTTTCGAGGTTCAGAACCGATTTCTAATATCCTTGGCTGCTTTGAAGCTTTGCTACTTCGCTACTTTGAAACCTGGAATTCCTAGTTGTCGGCCGGCTCCACTTTATCTTTCGGCGCCGGCAATGACTTGCCTGCTTTTCCAGCCGCAGGCGGCTCTGGCGGTTTGGGCGGGGTCGGACTCGCCCTTCGGATTTCGATGTTGTCGTGTTCGTTGTTGAGCACGATATGAGAGGCCGCGTTCCCTACGCTCCCGTTCGCGCTGGACTCGTGGTCGTTGTTGTCTACTTTCAAACTTTCGAAGTCGGACTGAATCTCTCCATCACGGGCGCGCGCGTCAACACGAAAACCCGATTTTTCCGGCAGGCTGATCTGGACATCGCCGTTGCGATTATCGACCTGCACATTGCCTACGTTTCGCATCCCGAGTTCGACGGTACCGTTATCGTTCTGAAGACGAACGTCGCCTGAAACATCGCTCAACCGAATGTTCTTAGAGCGCGTGCTCAAGTGGAGCGGACCGGTGATCTCCTCCGCGTGAAGATCGTCCGAGTCGAGATCGAGGGTGCCGTCTATCCGTGAGAACTCCATGTCGGTGCGCGCCGACTTGAAGGTCACAGTCTTCGCAATACGCTCGAGCTTGACGCTCTCCTGAAACTCACCTTCGAGAGCGACTCCTCCTTTGACGTCTGACACGGAAACATCGTTCACCCGGCCCTCGACGCGCACATCGCCGGTGACCTGCTGAATCTTGACCGATCCCTTTTCCTGGCTGACCTTGACGTTGCCGCCGATATCTTCCACCGAGGTGTCGCCGTGCTGGGCGGAGATATCGATTGAGCCGTCACGCCCGGTGACATTCGTATCGCCTCGGCGGGAAGAGACCGTCAGAGGCGCCTTGCGCGGCAGAGAAATATCGAGATCTACTTCGACTGGATGGTCGCCCGCGGCCTCGGCTTTCGCATCCACGGTGACCAATCCGCCGATCGCCGTGATGGTCGGCTTTGTCTCCTGGTTGTACTTATCGGCGTCACCTTGATTGTCCGCATTGATGCGCTTGCGCACGACCACGGTAATTTTGTTGTCGTCGGAAGCATGCACGCTGAGCGCGCCGTGCGTGTCAATCACTTTCAAACTCGCTCCGGCAGGAAAATCCTGTTCCAGGTGGTCGTTGTAGCTGAAATTATCGCCGCCGAATAAGTCGCGTATATCGGGATCATCAATCTGATCGCGCCACCCTGACCAGTTAGCGTGATCAATCTGCGTGGCAACCAGGCCGAAGACGATAATCATGATGACGAGCAGCACGCCTCCAGCGCCGATTCCGGGGGTGCGCGTGCCTTCGCGTTGGGCCTGCTGATGCTCGATGAGCTTGATCACCCCCCACAGAATCAGCAGCACTGGCCAATAATTGGCAAACAAGTGCCACAGGCGGCTTACCGAAAGAATCCGCATCGTGCCCAGCAGAAAAATCGTGCCGACGACGATCAGGACAAATGGTCCGGCAAAGGAGCGGTGACGGCGAGGCGGAAGCGGCGGCATCGGCGTCATCTGCGGCGGCGGAGGAGTGACGACGGAGTTAGACATTTTTCACCTCGCCAGAAGAGGTAGGCTGCGTATTGGAAGCTGCGTTTTGCGGCGAATCCGGCGCCACCGGAGGCGGCGGAGGCGGGTATGAGCCAGGCGGCAATGGCCCGACGTGTCCGGCGTAAGACGCATTGCTTTGGACCAACTTGACCACGCCAATCACCAGCAGAATTGCAGGCCAGGTCCGGTGAAACTCGAAGCGCGAAATATTGTCGAGCAGGAAAAGAACTCCAATCGTGACCAGAACCGCCGGCCCCATCAACCGGCGCGTGCGGCAGCGTTCGCAAAGACACATCGCCCGATGCGTTCCCAACAGGCCCCAGCTCTTGGCGAACAACCACACTCCAAGAACAATCAGGATCAGCGGCCAGTAACGATGCAGGCTGAAGTCGAACACGGTGTTGATCAGGAACAGCACGCCTAGTCCGATCAGCACAGCGGCGGCCGCGGGGATGTTCGTGCTGGTTTCGGTTGCAGCAGGCTTCTCACCTGGTGTGCTGCCCCCAAACATCTGAACCAGGCCAAGAGGATCGGGAGCAGGTTCACCGCTCTGAATCGCTTTCGCGGTCCGGATAGAGTCGAGAATCTGGTACACCCAGAAAAATCCCAGGAAGATTCCGAGCGCGGCGTATCCCTGCCACGGCAGATCGGCGGAGAAACCGACAATACAGGTCACGAAGATGCCGAGGTACACGAGCCCCTTGGCATACTGTCCGCAATAAACCGCACCCAAGCCGAGAGGAATGGCACCCAGAATTCCCGCGACCGTTGGATTCGGGCCAGTCGCGACCGGCAGGTTCGGCCTTGTGTTTGGAGCTGTGAATTGCTGGTACCCGCCCTGCTGATACCCGGTTTGCGGTTGCGGCGGCGCTGGAGTAAATCCCGCGGCCGGCGCAGTGCCATCGAGCCGCGCGGCCAAACACGACTCGCAGTAAATCACTCCGCGGACATCGCGGGTGCATTGGTTACAAAGTGGCTTGCCGCATGTGCGGCAGAACGCCACCGCAGCTTGATCGCTGTGATTGGCGCAGTTCATACGAACCTCCTGTCAGTGGTCACCGACACTACAGGCAGATCGCAACAATTGAGACATGGACCCTGCGGAGCGCTGGCCAGAATGAGTTGAGTCTCAGTCTGGCTGTAATTGCGCTCCTGTTTCTGCTCGGGCTGTTGTGTTGTGTCGTTCGGGCGTTCTTTCTTCTTGGCTGGTCCGGGTTCGGCCGGCGCGGTGCGCTTGAACCGTTGCATCGCGGCCTGGTACTCGTAGACGATCCGTGCATTCTCGTAGTACCGCACGATCCGGGCCTGCGTGTTGTAGTACATATGGCGGACGCTGGAAGGATGCGCCACCAACTCACTCATTGTCTGCGCCGCATCCCCTGGCTTTACTCCGGCTACCGTCAGGCCCACTGACAGCGCAAAGAACGCCATGCCAAACGACATGGCAAAGCGCGGCTGGCGGACCATCGCCAATAGCGGCTCGAGGAACGACGCCTGCACCTGCTCCCACCACGAGATTCGTGGCTGGCGCGAGGGCGCGGCTGTCCACAGGCGTTGGGTGTCAACGCCCGTCGTGGATGCCAGGATATTCGTGACCAGGCTAGCTGGAGGCTCCACCTCCGTGAGACCCTTCAGCCAGTTGCGGCCCGCCTCAGCTTCGGCGAGCAGCGGCCCGCACGCCTTGCACGTCGTGGCGTGGGCCTGGAAGCGGTCGAGCCCCACCCCGCTCAGGACGCCGTCAAGGGCATCCGTAAGCTGCGAGTCGAACTCGGAGCACTGCATTCCATTTCTGGTATGGTCTGGCATCACATCACCTGCCTATAGGTACGTTGTAAGAGGCGCGCAAGTTCCGCCCGCCCTCTGTTTATTCTCGATTTCACGGTACCCTCCGGGACCTTTAAAACTGTGGCAATTTCGCGATAGTCCATATCTTGTAAGTCTCTTAGAATCACTGCTTCTCGAAGCTCAGGGGAAAGTTTACCCAAAGCCGCATGAACCGTCTCTGACACTTCCCGGCTGCGGACTTGGGCGTCAGGCGGCGCCGATTGGTCAGGAATTTGCTCACTGAGAGGCTGGGCGTCCTCATGTTCTGAGGCCGCCGTGTCCATGGAATCGGTCATCCGGTCCTGTTTCGTCTTGCGAAAATGGTCAACCAGCAGGTTTCGCGTAATGGTGCTGACCCAGGTCACGAATGCCCCTTTCGACGGGTCGTAGCTTGAAAGCGTCCGGTACATCTTGATGAAGACCTCCTGGGTGAGGTCCTGCGCATCGTCGGACGATCCCGCGAAGCGGTAGCAGATGTTGTAGATTCTCCGGTTGTAAGTGTGCACGATCTCCTCCCAGGCGGCGGCATCGCCGGCGATACATCGCCGAACCAGCATCGCAACGACCTGGACGTCTTCCACTTAATCTCCCCGGAGAATTACGGCTTGCGTGAGGTTTATGGCGCTGTCGAAAAGACGTAGCAAGTTACGTCTCTGCGAGAACTCCTGAGACCTGCGCCAACCCCATAAGAACATACGCATTTGCGCGGCTTGAAGTTCGCGACATTGTAGCAGCGCCATAAACACGCGTTAGCGAGGCTACACAGATCACCCTATGCCTGTCGGCATTCGACGTGGCATCCAACTGATGCTCGGTAGGGTCCGCCTGCGGACCTCCTCAAAAATTGGGGCGTCAGATTTTCTCCGTTCAAGATCTTGCGTCCGGAAACAGGTGAACGACTTTCATGAACAAAGTCTTCTGGAAAAATTTAGCGCATGGCAAGAAAGCGCTGAGGCTGGCCGCAGCGTTAATGGCAGTTTCACTCTTAGCCGCTTTGTCGCAGTTCGCGAAGGCACAAGATTCCGATCAGGACGATCCACCGGGACGCGTGGGGCGTCTCGGCTACATGCAGGGATCCGTCTCCTTTCAGCCTGCGGGAGAAGATGAGTGGGTGCAGGCGGTCCCGAACCGGCCCATGACCACCGGAGACAAACTGTGGGCCGACAAAGACGCGCGCGCCGAAGTGCAGCTCGGCTCTTCGATGATCGATCTGGCTCCCAACACCGGCTTTTCATTCCTCAATCTCGACGACCGCACCGTGCAGATGGAAGTCACCGCGGGCGCAATCAATATTCGCGTCTGGTCGCTCGATCAAGACAGCGTCTTTGAAATCGACACGCCGAACCAGGCCTTCACCGTTTCAGAACCAGGGCGCTACAAGATCGAAACTTCCGAAAACGGCGACTACTCTGTAGTCACAATCTGGCAAGGCTCCGGCGAGTCTACCGGCAACGGTCAAAGCTACACGCTGCATGCCGGACAGCGCACCACATTCACCGGCACGAATACTCTTAACGCCGAAGTTCAGCAGATCGGTAATCCCGACGACTTCGACAGCTGGACGCTCTCACGCGAACGCCGCTATGACAACTCGCCTTCAGCTCGTTACTGCTCACGCCAAGTGGTCGGTTTTGACGATCTCGACGAGAACGGCGAATGGCAGGCACAGTCCCAATATGGCAACGTGTGGTACCCGCGCGTAAACGCTGGCTGGGCGCCATATCGCGATGGCCACTGGGCCTGGATCGATCCCTGGGGATGGACCTGGGTTGACGATGCTTCCTGGGGTTATGCGCCGTTTCATTACGGTCGCTGGGCCTTTATCAGCAATCGCTGGGGATGGATCCCTGGACCGGTCGCCGTGCGTCCGGTCTACGCCCCCGCACTTGTAGTCTTCGTCGGCGGCGGAGGCGCTGCCTTCGGCGGAAACGTCGCCTGGTTCCCGCTCGGCCCGCGTGAAGTTTATGTGCCGTCCTACGCCGTCAGCCGCGGATATGTAAATCGCGTCAACGTCAGCAACACGGTCGTCAACCAAACGACGATCACCAATGTCTACAACACAACTATCGTCAACAAGAGCACCACGATCAACAACGTCACGTACGTGAACCGCAACGTGAACAACGCAGTCACCGCGGTCCCGCAACGTACGTTTGCCAGCGCACAACCGGTAGCGCGCTCAGCCGTAAGAGTCAACGCACAGCAAGTCGCCTCAGCGCAGATGAGCGCGAGAGCTGCCGTTCCTCCGGCGCGCGAAGCTGTTCTCGGAATGCACGCCAACACCGCAAATCGTGTCGCCGCTCCTCCGCAGGCGATCGCGAATCGCGCTATCACCGCTAAAGCCGCGCCGCCTGCTCCTCCTCCATCGTTCGCGGCGCGACAACAGGCATTGGATCAGCATCCCGGACAGCCAATTGCCCGTCCGGAAATGCAGAAGCTCGCTCCCGCAAACAACACAACTGCCAGAATGGTAAAAGTCGCGCCTCCTGCGAAACCTGCTACGGCGACTCCCGCTCCGGCCAACCAGCCCAATCGCCCCGGAAATCCTGCGGCGAATGAACGTCCGGGCACGACGCCGCCCGCAGCTCAACCAAACAATCGTCCGCAACCAAGTCAACCGGCGCCCAACAATCGTCCGGAGAGCAATCAGCCTGCACCAAACCGTCCGCAGCCAAACCGGCCCGCTCCGAACCAACCAACTCCGAATCAGCCAGCGCCGAACGCGCAACCGAATCGGCCGTCAGAACCGCCGGCCCGAACGGATCGTCCGCCGTCCCCGCAGCCGAACCAGCCAGGGACGAATCAACCCACTCCGAACAACCGGCCAGCACCGAACGCGGAACCGAATCGTCCACCGTCCGCGCAGCCGAACAATCGCCCGGAACCCAATCAGCCCGCACCTAACAATCGCCCGGAAAATAATCGCCCGCAGCCAAACCGGCCTGAGGCGAATCAACCCGCACCGAACAATCGGCCAACGCCGAATGCTGAACCTAATCGTCAGCCGGAGCCTCCGGCCCGGGCCGAACATCCATCATCCGCTCCGCCGAACGCTCGTCCGGCGCCGCAACCGGCACCGAACAATCGTCCCGAGACCAATCGTCCGGACAACAATCGGCCT
>DATAUY010000257.1:0-4055 GCA_036268025.1 Candidatus Sulfotelmatobacter sp.
ATCCAGCGCGCCGAAATGTTGGCCGAGCTGATGCGCCTGAAGTACGGCATCGCCATAGGCGGCATGCATGGCAAGACCACGACCACTTCCATGATTGCCGCAGTCCTTGCAGGCGGCGGGCTCGACCCAACCGTTGTCGTCGGGGGCCGTGTCGATGCCATGGGTTCGAACGCGCGCCTGGGCCGTTCGCAATATCTTGTCGCTGAGGCCGACGAAAGCGATCGCTCGTTTCTGAAGCTTTCGCCGATCATTGCGGTCGTCACCAACATCGACCGCGAGCACATGGACTGTTACCGCAATCTTCAGGACATCAAACGCGCCTTCCTCGATTTCATGGGCAGGGTTCCGTTCTATGGAATCATTGTCGCCTGCTACGACGATCCCATGCTGCGAAGCGTTCTGCCGAAGCTGAAGCGGCGCATGGTGAGCTACGGCACGCGCAAGGGCTCGGATTTTCGTATTGTGCTGAAGAAAAATTCGTGGGGCGCCGGCCGTCCTCGCCCGGCGGAGATTGTACGGGCGGGGACGCCCGTGCCCTCACAAATCAGTTCGTTTTTGGTCACATTCCGCGACAAAGACCTCGGCGAATTTCGCCTGCACGTCCCCGGCTTGCACAATGTGCTGAACGCAACCGCGGCGATCGCAGTCGGAGTGGGACTGGACATTCCTGTACCGAATATTCAGGAAGCGCTGGAGAACTTTCGCGGCGTCGATCGTCGATTCCAGGTGCGCGGGCAAGTCGCCGGAATTACCGTCATCGATGATTACGGCCATCACCCCACTGAGATTCGCGCCACGCTAGCCGCAGCGAAGCAATGCGGCTATCGCAAGATTCACGTCATCTTCCAGCCGCATCGCTACACCCGCACCCGCGATCTGATGGACGACTTCGCGACTGCGTTCGGAGATGCCGACTCACTGCAGTTGCTGGATATCTATGCGGCGAGCGAACAGCCGATCGACGGAATCACAGGCGAGACGTTGGCGCAAAAAATTTCAGCAGGCGGAAATGCGGCGGCCAGCTACGCTGGATCGTTTGAAGACGCCGTTCTAGCCGTCACTGCGGATGCCCAAGAAGGCGACATGATTCTGACGTTGGGGGCAGGATCGGTCTCGCAACTCGTGCCGATGCTGATAGAGAAGTTAGAAGAAGATCCCGTGGAGTCCCGGCGTTGAATCTGCTTCAATATCTTAACGGTGCAGCGCGAACCATAATCCCGCGGCGGCAAAGGCAGCAGGAAGGAACGCCCCGAACTTTGCCCTACGCATCATCGGGTGAGACTTAACATCTGGATTGGCGTTAACAACGAAAAATACGCCGTAAGAAAGGAGCACGGCGACGAAAAGATTCGCGCTAAGCAGGTAGATATTGTGTACCGCCGCAGAGCATATTAATATTGCCCCAAACAGCAACATACCCGCAAATTCTTCCCAATTGGGTGGGATGGTCGTCCTAACCACCCGAATTCCCGCCGTGCGTAGTTCCTGATTGATCCCATCATAACCACAAATTCTTCGCGGAATCACGATCCAACGATAACGATTCGAGGTTCTCAGATAATATCCCCCGCCAAATTTAGCGTCTTCCGCCCGCAAAATCTCCCCGATAGAGAACTCTCTCTTGAATTCCGACAGCCCAGACGTAGCCACACTGCTCGGAGATATTTCAACGCTAGTCTGCAGGAGCGATCTTCTAACCTTGTCAGGCCAACTTTTCCAATTCCAAGGTAGAAAGATAGTGACGAGAATACCCAGCAGCGGACCCCAGATTGGGACATGAAGAATTAGAGTACCCGGAAAGAAAAAGTAGAGCAGACCCACTGCTGCAAGTACTAGGACAGCAATTACGCCAAACCAATTTCGAATACGCTTTCGCTTAGCGACGCACTCTTCTATGCGCTGCTCCGTGAACTTGTAGACTGCCATGCCGGAGAAGTTTAGCACTAGGCAATCTGAAAGGTGAAGCTAGCTGGTGTCGTCCCTTGCGGGACTCTGATCTTTATTGCGATCGTCCCAGCACTAACGTGCTGGGCTATTTAGATTTCCCCGCTGCGCGAGTAGCCTGCAATAAGGGCGTCCTTTAAAAGTCTAAGCAAGGCACCGCGGTTGCCAGTCTTTGAAAATCGCGATAGATGAGGAGCCGCTTTAGAGCGAGAAATCCAACTAACCCGAGTGCCTGATGTGCATCACATCGCCATCTTTCACGATATAGTCTTTGCCTTCGAGGCGCAGGGTGCCTTTGGCGCGGGCATTGGCTTCTGAGCCTGCTTCGAGTAGTTGGTTCCAGGCGATGGTTTCAGCGCGGATGAAGTGATGTTCAAGATCAGAGTGAATGGCCCCGGCGGCCTGAACCGCGCGGGTGTTGACCGGAATCGTCCAGGCGCGGCACTCGTCTTCGCCAACCGTGAAAAAAGAAACCATGCCGAGAAGCTCGTAAGTTTTTCGGATAAGACGACTGAGGCCGCTCTCCTGCAATCCGTAGCTGGAGAGGAATTCGGCGGCATCGGCATCGCTCATCTCAGCAAGCTCGGCTTCGACTTTGCCGCAGATGGCGGTGGCCCCGGCATTGCGAGTTGAACGGGCGGGGACGCCCGTTCCCCCACCATCGGAAATCAATTCGGACAGATGGTATTTCTGAACTGCATTCTCCAAATCTTTTCCCAGCTGCGTGCTCTCGCCGATGTTCAGCACATAAAGAATCGGCTTCTCGCTGAGGAACATAAAACCGCGAAAGCGTTTCTTGTCCTCGGGCGTCATGTCCATTTCGCGCAGCGGGCGCTCGGCTTCGATCTGCGCTTTGGCGCGTTTTAGTAATTCGAATTCCTTTTCCAGATCGGCGGAGCGCATCTTTTTCAAATCTTTTTCCACGCGCTCCAGGCGTTTTTCAATCTGACCGAGGTCGCTGACCATCAGGTCGAATTCGACATTCTTAATGTCGCGCAATGGATCGATCGGTCCGGCGTGAGGAATGGAGTCGTCCTCGAAAGCTCGCAGCACGTGGGCGATCGCATCTACGTTGCGAAGATGGGTGATGTAGCCGGACTCCTTCAGCGCGTCCTGGCCAATGGCACCGAGGTCGACGTATTCAACCGCGGCGTGTGTCAGCTTCTTAGGATTGCACTGTGCGGCCAGGCGGTCGAGGCGATCATCGGGAACTTTGGCGACGCCGATGTGGGCCTCGCGAGGATTGGCGCGCCCCGGGTCGAGAGACGCCTTAGTAAGAATTCGGAATAAAGATGTTTTGCCTACCTGGGGCAGGCCAATAATGCCGGTTTTCATAGTGCAGCTTTTAGCTGTTAGCTCCTGGCTCGTAACTTTTCGGGGAATCTCTCGGTGTTCGAGGTGAACTAACAGGATAAATGATTTTTTAAGCTTCTCGCTGACAGCTCGCCCTCGACCTCGAACGGCATTGATGTGCCTACTCTGTGATTTCCTCTGTGGAACTCTGTGTCCTCCGTGGTTAAGTCAAAAGCCTGAACCACAGAGGACACAGGGTCTCACAGAGGGACAGCCACAGAGAGATTTGATTGAGCTCAAGCGATCACCCTGTTACAAAACAGGTTGTCAAGGACTACGAACGCGATGGTGAAAAACGACGGGCGACTGAGTAGAGTACGAGCAGCCCGAGCACAAGGACGGCCATCTCGATACGAGTCGACCAGGCATGCAGTGAATCGAATTGCGCGCGGATGGGATTACTCGCAGGCAACGCCGAGATTTCGCCCGCGGCGATTCGCAGGACATCCATGCGCGGAATAATTGCGAACTGCGAAATTCCGGTGAGGGCCAGCATAAGGACTACGATCACGTGGCTCGGTGCGAAGACTCGCGGTCTTCCTACGGTCACGCGGTTGACGATCAGCGAACAGGCCAAAAAAATAATTCCTGCAACCATGCCCATCCAGTGCAGATCAATCAGGGTATCGCGAACCACGAGCCCTGCCAGATGAGTTGAAGGCAGCACTGTGAACGATGTTTGGGCCACAACAGGGAAGAAAATCAAGGCGCCGATCCATACAGTCAGAGAAAGAAGGACCAGGAAGCGGAGGAGGGAC
>DATAUY010000258.1:0-12718 GCA_036268025.1 Candidatus Sulfotelmatobacter sp.
TGGCGAGGACCACTGCTGATGTTGCCACGGTGCTCGATGCGTCCGGGCGGAATGTGATTTTGATAGAGACGGTTGGCGTGGGGCAGGATGAAATCGATATCGTGCGGCTGGCGGAAATCACGGTAGTGATCCTTGTGCCGGGCATGGGGGACGATGTGCAGACCATCAAGGCCGGCATCATGGAGATCGCCGACATTTTCGTGATCAATAAGAGCGATCGCGACGGCGCAGAGAACGTAGAAAAGGAAATTCGCGCGCTGCAGTCGCTGGCCACGCGGCATGATGGATGGACGCCTCCGATTGTCAAGACGGTGGCGAGCGAAGGGACCGGGGTGGCGGATCTGGCGGCGGCAATTGAAAACTACAAGCATTATTTGCAGAAGGAAAATCGCGCGCTGAAAAAGAGCGTGGAAAACTGGCGGGAGCGGTTGATCGAGATGCTGCGCGATGCGATGCTGGAAAAAGCGCGCGCGCAGATCGGCGACTTGGCGCGGCTGGCGGCGGATGTGGCGGAGCATAAGCGGGATCCGTATACCGTGATTGAAGAATTGACGGAAGCGGGAAAAGGGAAGTGAAATCAGGTTCCTCCCGTGCGCTTCGCGCGTGTTCGGAATGACAAAGCTAAAAAACAGGTTCCTCACCGCCGCTACGCGCCGGTTCGGAATGACAAAATCTAGATGTAGATATGGACTTCAGCATTGATCATCTCGGTATTGCAGTGAAGTCGCTGGCGGCTGCGAAAGCGATCTATGAGACGCTGGGCCTTTCCGTGTCGCCGGAGGAGACGGTTGAGCACGAAAAAGTGCGGCTGGTGATGGTTCCCGTGGGCGAGTCGCGGCTGGAGTTGCTGGAGGCAACTTCGGAGGACTCGACGATTGCGAAGTTCATTGCCAAGCGTGGCGAGGGCCTGCATCATGTTTGCCTGAAGGTGCCCGATCTGGTAGCGGCGGTGGCACGGCTGAAGAAAGACGGCGTGCGGCTGGTGTCGGAGGAGATCAAGACCGGCGCGGGCGGTCATCAGTATGTGTTTGTGCATCCGGCGAGCGCGGGCGGCGTACTTCTGGAACTGGTGCAAAGCTGAAAGCTTTGACCACGGATTTCGCGGATCTTTACGGATCAAGATAAAACGAATGCTTCTTCTTGTCACCGATACTTCCGGGAAAAATGGGTGCGTGGCGCTGGCGCGCGCGACAAATGGATCTGACAATGTCGAAGTGATCGAATCTGTTCCGCTCGCTGGCGGAAATTTCTCTGCGCAGCTTGTGCCGCAGATTTCTGCTCTGCTTGTGAAGCACGGCTTCGGAAAGTCTGACATTGATGCGTTTGTCGTTGCTTCAGGGCCGGGATCGTTCACCGGATTGCGCGTGGGGCTGGCAGCGATCAAGGCTTTGGCGGAGATATTGGCAAAGCCGATTGTGTCAGTGTCACTGCTGGAGGTTGCGGCGGCGGCGTGTGGTTGCGATGGACGCTTGATTGCCGTGATTGACGCGGGCCGCGGCGAGGTTTACACGGGTGAATATGAAGCGTCCGACGGCGCGGCGCGGATGTTGCGCGAACAGTTGCTGTCCAAGGCAGAGTTTGTGGAGTCCGCTCGCGGCCTGATGGTTGGGACATCTGATACAGCTCTGGCGAAATTTGCGGGCGAGGCCGGACTTTCTGTCCGCGAAATCGGCGTGGTCGATGCCGAGATGATTGCGCGGCTGGGAATCCAGAAACTGCGGGCTGGCGAAATCGTTGCGCCGGACAAACTGGATGCGAATTACATCCGGCGGTCGGCTGGGGAAATATTTGGGAAACCGGGTTATTAGGCGATTGGCAACCTCAGCCGCTAAAGCCGCGATTACTTTTGGGGACTGTCATCGCAACGCTTAAGCGCTGGGCCACCGCAAATCACTCTCATCAAAGCGCCTCTCAGTGAGAATCCGTAAGGCCAGTGTCGATGACGTCAGCTTGCTGATTGCGATTGGGCGGCATTCGTCTTCGGCCCACTGGAGCGAACGGCAATACCGCGAGTTGCTTGCGGGCAGTCCCGGAATGCTTGTTCTGGTGGCAGAGGAAGAAAGGGAAGATGCTCCCGCGGACGATCCATCGTGCAGGTCGATTGAGCGCCACGCGCTCGTCGGATTTCTTGTCGCCCGGCACATTGCCATTGACTGGGAGCTCGAAAATGTCGTCGTCGCTCCTTCACGACGGCGAACCGGGCTTGGGGTAGGCCTTCTAAAGGCGTTGCTGAATGCGGCGCGAGACACAAACAGTGAGGCAGTGTTTCTTGAAGTACGGGAATCAAATTCAGCGGCGCGGAAACTATATGAAAAGCTTACCTTTCGAGAGACGGGACGGCGGAAGTCCTACTACACCAATCCTTTAGAAGATGCAATCCTGTACCGGCTCGACCTTTCCTAAAGCCTTCTAATCGCAAGGATTGCATAACATTTTTGGCATTGAACCGCTGTTAGGGCTGTGCTACCTTGGCGGCATATATCTCGGTTTGGAGGTCTGCTGGATGCTGACTTCGAAAGACCAACTCCTGACCAGTCACGAAGAATTTCGCCGACTGGCCCAGGAGCACACGCAATATGCGCAACGTCTCGATTCACTCACTCAAAAACGATATCTCAGCGACGACGAGAAGCTGGAAGAAGTCCGGCTGAAGAAGCTGAAACTGCGTTTGAAAGACCAGATGGAATCGATTGAGCGCGAGTACCGCCAACAGTACGGCGTTAACGTAGCGTAGTTCTGCTTCAGGCCAGCTTCTTGTGGCCAAGCTTTTTTATGGCCCTCTGGCAGCGGCGGCTGCCGCGAGGGAGAAATGTATCTGCCGCAGGGCGCGATGAAGCGCCTTTTTTTATTTATACTTAGCTGTGAGTCGGGAGCCGTGAATCGCGAGCGATCCGACATGTTTGCTCGTAGCTCGAAGCTCACCGCTTCTCCCCTATGGTTCGTGATGGATATCTTTACGCCTTGCCTTTGATCGCCGCCGCCGTTTTGATCGGGTGGCTGACATATCCTGTTTTGGCGATTATTCCCGTTTTGCTGGCGGCATTCTTTCTTTGGTTCTTCCGCGATCCGGAGCGCGCCATCCCGGGCGATCCAGGAGCGGTCGTTTCTCCGGGTGATGGAAAGGTGACCGATGTCGCTTCGGTCATCGCGGGAAATCAGAAGCAGCTCCGCATCAGCATTTTTCTCAACGTTTTCAACGTGCATGTGAACCGGTCGCCGATTGCGGGCATGGTACGCGATGTGCAGTATCGGCGAGGAAAATTCCTGGACGCGCGCAGTCCGGATTGCGCCGAATTGAACGAGCAGAATGCGGTGACAGTCGAGGGCGACGGGCAGCGCGTTGTGTTCAAGCAGATTGCCGGGTTGCTGGCACGGAGGATTGTTTTCAGGGCGAAAGTAGGAGACCGACTGGAGCGCGGGCAGCGCGTGGGACTGATCAAGTTCGGCTCGCGGGTAGACGTTCTGCTGGATGCATCGGCGCGGGTGAATGTAAAGCTCGGAGATAACGTGAAAGGCGGCTCCAGCGTACTCGCATATTTTCCGGTACAGGGTGAGCTGGCGGCTGTTGGGAATGCGTCCGCCGAGAGGGCGCGTTCATGAGCAACGCGGTGGCGCGTCCGCGTCGCAGGCTTAGCAAGGGCATGTACATCTTGCCGTCCCTGTTTACAACGGCGAACATGGCTCTGGGCTTCTACGCGATTTTGGAAGTGATGCACGCCAGCGCAATTGACTTCTGGCATCTCGACGACGCGGCCAAAGCGATTGGTTTTGCGGTGCTGTTTGACGGACTCGACGGGCGCATCGCACGCATGACGGGGACGAGCAGTGATTTCGGGCGCGAACTGGATTCGCTGGCGGATGTGATCACGTTCGGCGTCGCTCCTGCAATGCTGGCGTGGACGTGGGGATTTCACCTTATGCCAGCGATCATGCTGAGCCAGGGGCAGTGGCACATCAAGTTGCAGCAACTGGGAGCGATCGCCAGCTTTCTCTTCCTGATTGCGGGGGCGAGCCGGCTGGCCCGGTTCAATATCACAAGCAATGCGCAGCCGTCGAATCCGGGACGGCCTGGGAAGAAGTATTTTGTCGGCATGCCGATTCCCGCTGGAGCCGGAGTGATTGCCGCGGTCGTGCACTTCGAGTCTGGCGAGCCGGTTGCAGCCGTCTACACCGCGCTGGCGTGGTCGGCGATGGTGATTACCGTAGGGTATCTGATGGTGAGCACGTGGCGCTTTTACAGCTTCAAGGACATTGATTTTCGGTCCCGGCATCCGTTCCGGCTGATCGTATTGCTGGCTGGGCTTTTCGCTCTCATCTTTTTCTTCTCCAAGATCATGTTGTTTGCAATTGCGCTGCTTTACATGGTGTCGGGCGTGTTCTGGCGGCTGCAGTGGATCTTCCGGCGGGGCCCAGGTCCGCCGCCCCCGACGTACAAGGAGGCGCAGGCATCGTGAGCGATTTGGTAAAAACAACGCCGGGGTTGGTAGCTACGACGAGGGGGAAGCTGTACCGCGCGGCCATTGTTGGCGCGGGATCGCTCAAGGGCAAGGAAGTTGCCGAGATGCTGAACGAGCGGAATTTTCCGGCAGCAGACATCCGCCTGCTGGATGATGACGAGGCGATGGGACAGCTCGAAGCAATGGGAGACGAGGTCAGTTTCATCCAGCGGGTGCGGGCGGAGCAATTCGAACATGTGGACTTCACCTTCTTCTCGTCGAACCAGGAGAGCACCCGGCGGAGTTGGAAAGACGCGCGGGACGCGGGAAGCGCGATCATCGATTTGTCGGCGGCGCTCGAGGATGAAGCTGGCGCGACGGTGCGCTCGCTCTGGATTGAGCGTGAACGTGGACTGGTTGCGCCTCCGGAGTTACAGCCCGGACCTTGCGTGACGGCGCACCCAGTGGCGGTGATGCTGGCGCTGCTGTTGCTGCGCGCGAAGAAGGCCGGGACGATCGGGAGCGCGGTGGCAACTGTGTTCGAGCCGGCTTCAGAGCATGGACAGAAGGGAATGGATGAGCTGCACCAGCAGACCGTGAACCTGCTGTCGTTCCAGCCCCTGCCGAAAGATGTGTTCGACGCTCAGGTAGCCTTCAACATGCTGGCGCAATATGGGCAAAAATCGCCGCTGGCGTTGGATTCGGTTGAATCGCGTATTCTGCGGCATTATCGAGAGATTACGGGCGATGGTGTTGCGGCACCGTCGGTGTTCTTGTTGCAGGCCCCGATTTTTCACGGGCACGCGCTTGCGGTATTCGTACAGTTTGAGAACGCCGCGGACGTTTCAGTTTTGTCACAGGCCCTTGCAGGAGATCATGTTGCAATCACCACGGAAGATACTCCCAGCAATGTGAGTTCTGCGGGGCAAGCGGACATCCAGTTGATGGTGAAGCCGGATGCGGGGCATCCGAATGCGTTTTGGTTGTGGGCGGCAGCGGACAATCTTCGTATTGCGGCAATCACCGCGGTCGAGTGCGCGGAGAGTATGGCGGCAACGCGCCCGACGGGGAAGATTCAGTGAGTCGCGGATCCCGAGTCGCGACTTCCGAATCTCCGGTTCTGGGAGGCATGAGTTTCTTCCCGGTACTCGGTAGTTGCTACTCGGTGCGTCTCGCGATTTTGCTCGGCTTCGCCCTGTTGAGTTCAAGCTGCGGATATCATACGGCTGGGCATGTGGCGCAGCTTCCCGAGAGCGTCAAGACGATCGCGATACCTGCCTTCAAGAATGAAACCCTGACCTATCGAATCGAGCAGATGCTGACTGCTTCCGTGGTGCGCGAATTTACGATGCGGACGCGATATCACATTGTGAGTGACCCGGGTGACGATGCCGATGCAACGCTGCGCGGGACGGTGCTATCGACGGTTGCCTCTCCGCTCACGTACGACACCGCGACGGGGCGCGCCGCCAGCGTGATGGTTGTGGTCAGCATGCGCGTGAGTTTAATCGACCGGCAGGGAAAGGTGCTGTATCAAAATCCGGCATACCTTTTTCGCGAGCAGTATGAGGTTTCGCAGGACCTGGCCAGCTTCTTCGAAGAGGATTCACCCGCGTTCCGGAGGCTCTCACAGGATTTTGCGCGGACGCTGGTGTCGAACGTTCTGGAGGGCTTCTAGTGCGACGGTTTTTTGTTCTTGCAGCGGTCCTGATTCTCAACGGCTGCTATAGCGGGTCGCGGCCTCCGCATGTCGGGAACGCAGCGAAGGATTTCACCGTGCAGGATTCAGACCGGACGGTGAGTCTGAATCAGTTCCGCGGGCAGATCGTCGTGCTGAATTTTTGGGCGACATGGTGTCCCCCCTGCGTCGAAGAATTGCCGTCCCTGATGACGATGCAGGAGCGAATGAAGGGACGCGGCGTAGTGGTGGTCGGGGTAAGCATTGATACCGATAGCAACGCGTATCACCGGTTTCTTAGGGAGCGTGGGATTAATTTTCTGACCGTGCGCGATCCGGGGGAGGCGGTTGCGAGGATGTATGGGACATCCGGATGGCCGGAGACGTACATCATTGATCGGCAGGGTGTAGTGCGAAGAAAGTTCATCGGGGCAGTGGATTGGTCGGCGCCGGAAGTGGTGGAGTTCTTGAGCAAGTTGTGACTGGGGCTAAAACAGTTTGCCGAGAAACTCGATTTTGGGTGGCGCAGCGTTTCTAGCGCTGCGGTAAAGCGGGAGTTTTTCGGCAAACTGTAAAGCCCAATTGATAGTCGTGCCTCTACGCGGCCCTGAAGATCCGCTGTTCCACGGTGGAATCGGCATTTGCACGTTAGTTAGCGTCGCGCCTCGCGTTCACGATGACGCTACTAGTCGAAGCTTTTCCTCGATGCTAGAGTCGATAGCGGCGGAACCTTCCGTGACGATCAATCTCTGATGCGTGCTTTTGCCCAGGCCGAGCGGTTTGTCAGTGATTTGCAGGCGCGCAAGCTGCGTCCGGCTTATGTGTTTGTGGGAGATGAGGCATTCTTCCGCAAGCGCTTTCGCGACGCCATCCTGGAGCATCTGGTTCCCGCGGATTTGCGCGACTTCAGTCTCTTTGAATTTGATCTCGCCGAAAACGATCTGGCCGAAGTGCTGGATCGCGCCCGCACGCCGTCGCTCATGGCTCCGTTTCAGGTTTTCTTCGTGCGCGGGGTGAAGAATCTTTTCGGCCGCGGATCGAATGAGGAGAAGCTGGCTGCCATCGAGGAATATTGCAAGAATCCTAATCCTGACGCGCTCATCGTTTTCGTCGCCGACCACATCAGCATTCCCGCCGATGTCCGCAAGATGGAGATGCAGGATAAGGACCGCTACCAGCGTATCCGCGACGCAATGGGATCGTATTGCGGCATCGTCGAACTTGCGCGCGTGGAGGAAGGCGAGGCGGTGCGCTGGATCGCCGATTACTGTGCCAGCCAGCAGGTAAGGATCGAGGCCGATGGAGCGCGCGAGCTGGTCGACGCGCTCGGCGGCGACATGATGATGATCTCGAACGAGATCGAGAAACTGATGCTTTACGTCGGCGAGAAGAAGCGCATCACGCTCGGCGATGTGGAGACGATGGTGCTCGCGGCGAAGCAGAGGTCGCTGTATGAACTGACCGATGCGATCTCAGCAAAGGAGCGGGTGCGGGCGCTGGAAGTTCTCGATGCGATTTTGTCATCGGGCGACGGCGAAGAAGCCGCAATCGGGCATGTCTACATGCTGGCGAAGACCTTCCGGCAGATGCTGGTAATTCTTGAACGCAACGTGCGCGATCAGAGGATGCTGTGGGCCGCGCTGTGGCAGGGATTCCGCGTGCCTCCCTTTGCGGCGGATGACATCATCCGGCAAGCCAGGCGGTACAAGAACAGGCGCGAGTTGACGCGGGCGATCCGCTTGGTCGCGAAGGCCGACTTGGCGCTGCGCTCGAACCCGGTGAGCAAGCGTATGGTACTCGAGCGGCTGGTGATGGATTTGACCGGTGAAACGAAGATCCAAGCTCCAGGATGGATGCAGGAGCAGTTGCCCGTCTAGTGTAGGCTTCGGTTGTCATTTTCTGCGCTTCAATGCATAACTGGCCCGCACGCCAACTGGCGCGCATGGGAACTTCTCCATCTCGAACCTGCAGCGACATTTCCATTTGAGTGTCACGAATCATTTTGAACGGAACCAAGGTTCAGGCAACGTGTTCTTATTTGTCACTGCACACCGAGTGTCATCGCAACGGAATGCTGCAATGATCCCGAGGATGTCCCCACGACAGTCACGCTATACGTTGCTTCAGGCGTCTGGCTGCTCTTATTTTTATTCGTCTGATCTCCGCTGCATGCAACCAGGAAGCTGAGCGCCGTAAGAGCTATCCACCCCAACAGGATGCTTGAACGTTTTCGTTGCCTCGGTTTTGGCCAACCGAAGCAGACACCCGCCACCATGAGTCCCATCAACGGCAACCAAACCGGATAAAGCGTTTTTCCCTCAGAGGACATCGCGGAAGCAGTCAATCCCGTAGTGCTCACGGTTAGCGTGGCAGTTGTCCCGGCGTCGATGGAAGCGGGATTTATCGAGCATGTAGGAGCCATCGTGGGCGAAGGCGTCACCGAGCACGTCAGGGCGACCGAACCGCTGAATCCGTTGCCCGCGGTAATGCTCACCGTTGCCGTCGACGATCCGCCCGGCACGACCGACGCCGGCGCGAGTGCCGAGCTTGCCAGCGAGAAATCCGGCGCGGCGTTGACCGTTTCCATCAATGCGGGAGAAGTGCTGGCGAGGAAGGTCGAGTCCCCATTGTAGATTGTCGTGACCGCGTGCGATCCGGCGGAGAGAGTGGTCATTAATGTTGCCCGGCTGTCGTTCAGCGTCGCCGTTCCCAGAGAATTGCCGTCGTCATTGAATGTTACCGTCCCGGTCGGCGGCCCGGAGAACGCTCCCGTTACCATCGCAGTGAAAGTGATCGACTGTCCAACATTGGCGGGATCTGCAGAGGACGCAACAACAGTTGACGTCGCGTAACGAAAGCCGGCGGCAATGTTCGTCAAGACGCTGACGGTTTCTGTGGACGGGAGCGCAACATCCGGCTTTCCGTCTCCGTTGAGATCGCCTACGGCGGGATGTCCGCCTCCTCCGACAAGATACGTCGTGGGCATCTGGAACGATCCATCGCCGTTGCCCAGCATCACATTAATTGAATCCTCACCCGAGATCAGTAGGTCGGTCTTGCCGTCGCCATTAACGTCTCCCGTCGCCAGAAAGTTGGCATTTGCGGGGGCATTGAGAGTCGTCGCGGCCTGGAATGTGCCGTCGCCGTTGCCCAGCAATATTCCAATATCTCCGTCTGTGCAATCGTTGTTCGTGCAGGCATTCATGACCGCCAGATCGGCCTTGCCGTCTCCATTGAAGTCTGCGGTCACGACGGAGACAGGTGTGAGCCCGCCGGTGTCATAGCTGATTGGGAACCGGAACGTGCCGTCTCCTTTGCCGATCAACACAACGAACGAACCGGAACAAGTGTCAGGCGAACAGACCGTTTCTGGCATTGCCAGGTCAAGATTGCCGTCGTTGTTGAAGTCGCCGATAACAAAACTACCCAGCTCGCCAATCGACGAATCAATCAGTGCATCCTGAAAAGTTCCATTTCCATTTCCGAGCAGGATGGCGACCGAGCCATTCGCACAGTTGCTGTCCGCGCAGGCGTTGGCGACAGCGAGATCAGGGTTTCCATCTCCGTTGAAATCTCCCACGCCCACCCACGATGCGGCCACTCCGTTAGAACTATAAATAACCGGCGGCTGCAAGGTTCCATCGCCGTTCCCAAAAAATATGCTTACTCCCGAAAGGTTGTCGGTTCCGTAGTTGCCGTTGCTACCTGTCGCGACGAGGTCAAGCTTGCCGTCATGATTGAAGTCGGCGGCTGCGATGAAAGCAGGCTGATATCCTCCACCCGCGAATCGATAGGTTGTGGCTCCTCCGAATGTTTCGTCGCCGTTCCCCAACAAAACTGAAATCCAGGAATCGTTTATGCAGGAATCAGCATAGCAGCTACTCCCTACTACCAAATCCGGCTTGCCATCGCCATTGAAATCTCCAATAACGACGGAACTAGCACTGAACGCTCCCGTCGAGAACGACGAAGTGGTCTGGAATGTCCCATTGCGATTGCCCAGCAAAATTCCAACGGAGCCGCCTGTGCAGCAGAGTGATTCTTGGTTGGCTACCGCCAAATCCAGTTTGCCGTCATTGTTGAAATCTCCCGTAACAACCGAAGTGGGACCCGCTCCCACGGTCGCATCCAAGGTTATGGCCGGCTGGAAGGTTCCATCGCCAGTGCCGAGCAGCACACTTAGCGTTCCTTCGTCTGCTCGAACGCCGCCGCTGCAACTTGAGAGGCCGCAGTAATTGGTGACGATCAGGTCGAGTTTGCCGTCGCCGTTGAGATCGGCAGAAATAACGTCGGTTGCGTTGGATCCCGCGCTGTAGGAAACTACGGGCTGGAATGTGCCATCGCCATTTCCCATCAGGACGTTCACCGTCGCGTCGTAACAGCTTGTTTTAGAACCCCCGCAAAGGCCAAAGTCGGCGACCGCTAGATCCGGCCTTCCGTCAGCGTTAAAGTCACCCACTGTCATCGAAATCGAGGACGCCGTTCCAGTGCCGCCGGCGTTGTAGGTCACCGCAGGCTGAAAAGTGCCATCACCATTACCGAGCAGAATACTAACGAAATCATACAAATTGGTTCCGTTCCAGCCGGCCACTGTGATGTCCAGCTTGCCGTCTCCATTGAAGTCGCCGACTTCGACGAAATAGCCGAACCCGCCGGCGTAGTTCGTGGGAGCGTGCAATGTCCCATCTCCATTGCCCAGCAGAATGCTTACCGAGCTGTTCGCGCAGGTGCTGTCCGTGCACGTGTGGGCGACCACCAGGTCAACTTTGCCGTCGCCGTTGAAGTCGCCGAATGCGAGAGAAGGCGTGTCGAAGCCGCCGGAGTTGTAACTTACCGCCGCGCGGAATGTGCCGTCTCCATTTCCAAGAAACACATCTATGACCGGGCCGGCGCCGACTGCGAGATCGGGAAAACCGTCTCCGTTGAGATCGGCAACGGCCACATAAGTTGCATTCGCTGCGGTGAGGTAGGTCACAGCGGATTGGTAAGTTCCGTCCCCGCGGCCGAGCAGTATGGCGACGTTATTACTACCAGAGTTCACGACCACTAGATCGAGCTTGCCATCGTGGTTGAAGTCTCCCGCTGCGATGGAGGATGGATACTGTCCACCCGAGTCCTCTCCGGCCGCGGTGAGAAATATAGGATTCGCGTCCGCCGCGGGCGTTCCCATCTTCCGGCCATTCCTTGACTGCGGGCGGTTTCTCCGATTCGGAAGGCTCGAAGCCACATTTGGCGTTGCCGGTGTTAGCCGCAGTGACGGCCGCTTGATATCGCCGGCACCTTGCAGTGGATTCCGAGTTCCGGGTGCGGTGTGAGAAAAAGCGGATGTAGCAACCACCAGAACGCCTGCAAGGAAGCGCATTGGGACCATAACCACCTTCCCGATCCAGCGTGCAGATTCCGGCGGTTCAGAGTGTCTAGAGCTATTTTCGGGGAGGCCTGCCGGAGGGGGGAATGCGATCATACCACGGGAACGCGCCGTATTCGGATACTGCGCACATCGGGTGCGTTGCACCATTTCCGCTGCATGTAAATCAACCAGGTTCTCCACAGCTTTTCACAGGGTTAGCAGTTGCGTTAACCTTTCAGGTTAAAGATAATAAAGGCAAGAGCAGCCTTGCATGCGACATGAGGCGGCTCCCCGTCGTCCCGTGTATAGCCGAGCTGATTTACTTAGGATTCTGCACATAACAGCGCGCCAGTTGGCCAACTGGGAGCGCAAGGGCCTAACTGCGTCGGCCGAGTCGTACACCTTTTCTGACCTCCTTGAAATCAAGAAAGTTCGCGACTTGTGCGCGATGAGCGTGCGGCCGAACGTGATTCGCGAATCGCTCGATGCCATGCGCAAGCAGGCTTCTGGAGTGGAAAAACCTCTGCTCGAAGCCGGAGCGTGGTCCACGTTAAAGCATCGCGTGGCCTTCCGCCACGATGGCAAGCTGCTGGAGCCGATCGCCGGCCAGTTTCTGATGGATTTTTCGGAGCGCGAAAAAGTTGTAACCAGTACTCCCGTGCCGCGCTCCGAGCCCAGCCCGCGCGAGCATGAAGTGGCGTCGTGGTTTGCGCACGGCATTTCGCTGGAAGAAGATCCCAACACGCAGACTGAGGCGATCGCGGCGTATCACAAAGTTCTCGATCTCGATCCCGGGCACGCCGCCGCGCACATTAATCTGGGCACGCTCTATTACAACTGCCAGGATTTCGGCCGCGCGGAAAAACATTATCGCCACGCGATCGAGGCTGACCCGCGCTACGCGCTGGCTTATTTTGACCTCGGCAATGTGCTCGACGAAACCGGACGCGTGCAGGAAGCCGTCCAGACTTACAAGACCGCGCTGCAACTCGCGCCGACCTACGCCGACGCGCACTACAATCTCGCGCTCGCCTACGAGAAGATGCGCGAGCCCCGCAAAGCCCTCAAGCACTGGCAAGCCTACGTAAGGCTCGACACCTCCGGCCCGTGGTCAGTGCACGCCCGCAGCCAAATCAAGCGCATCCTGCAAGCGGATGGGCTGAAGCTGGTGTACAAGCGCGGGTAAATTTCTCTCTTTACTCTGCCGGTCTCTCAAAAAAAGCTTGTCATTCCGAGGCGCGTAGCGCCGAGGAA
>DATAUY010000259.1:0-3957 GCA_036268025.1 Candidatus Sulfotelmatobacter sp.
TTTTTACAATTTGATGGGCAAAGCGGTCACTGTACTTACATATCTAGTAACCGCTTCCGCTGTAGGCGCGGCGCTTTCCAGCTTCCACGATGTCGCAATATCGTTGGTTATAGTTTCCGCTGTTTTGACAGCCGCTAATCAAGCGGTTGATTTCAAGGAGAGAGCACGCTTCCATAGAGACTATAAGGCCAACTTCAGCCATTGGCGCAACGAATTGACTAGCCATCGCAAAGATTATCAATGGATTCGGAGGACCACGAAGGCCATGCATAATCTTTGGGATGAAAATTCAACGAAGTATGTAGTTCATTATGGCGTCGACGCCCTTGCTTGGAATGATGCATTCTTGCAAACACGACCTGCTGATCTTGTGGAGCCGAAAGACTTATTCGAAGTCTGGACTTGGGAAATGCTCACGATGCATATCCTGCCATTTAGTCGCCAGTATTTTATCACCCGTCAAAATCTAATTAGGCGCTGGAGCGCCAGACGGCGCCGCGCAACTGGTGCCCTTCTCATTACTCTTGCGATAAGCATCATATCGGTGTCTTTTTTATTCGTCTCAGTGAGAAATACCAATGGGCTGACCTACGCGGTTATGGCGGGATCAACTCTTGTGTCGCTTTTTTTGCTGGACGCAGGCCTTCATATCGTGAAGGCCGCTCTGCTAGAGCTTGGCGTGAGCGCTTCATCGGCGCACGAGCTGGGCCGCTCTTGACGCCGCCGCGCGCGCCCAAACATTTTGGGGATGAGACCTGGGGCATTTCACTCACCTTTTTCGCTCTGCCAAACGACAGAACGCCGAACGCCGCGCGCCTACGGCGCGAGCGAAGCACCTTCCGCTCAAAGCGGATCAGTGTGGAGTTCTTCACGGCCTTCACAGGACGTCTCCGTCGTCCTCTCTATCCGTTGATCCGGTGCAGCGGGACCGGCGCGCGGCGCCGACCACAATAGTGTCGAGCTGCCGCGGCGGCCGAATTTCTTTTTCACTTGATCGCCGATCGGCGCTGGAGGCTGGCCTCCGGCCGGTGGGGCGAGCGGCCGCGGCGGCGATCGAGCTAGGGGGTCGAGTCCTGATCGCCGGGCTGTTGCGCACGGCGGTTAGGGGTCTCCGTCGTCCTCTCTATCCGTTGATCCGGTGCAGCGGGACCGGCGCGCGGCGCCGACCACAGGAATGAACAAGGCGGCTGCAGTCAGCCGCCTTCCAAGCTTTGTAATAGCAGAGTCCGATCCCAATCGAACGGCTACGCGTCAGCGATTGGGTTATGCCAGGACTCTACGATGATGCAGTCAAGAAAGCCGTCGAACTCCGTCTTTTGGCTGTTCTTTAGCATGTAGTCGATCCAACCCGCGTTGGCACGATCGCGGACCAGAATTCGGCCGTAGCCCAACTGAACCTTCGCCCAGCAAGCGCGGATGCGCTTTTCAAGAGCGACGGCACGAATGTGGAATGGCAATTCGATTGCACAATGGATGTGCCATCGTCCGGACGTGCCACGTTCGCATGGCCGTAACGCACGGGCGCGGACCTCTCCTTTTTCAAGGACCGGTAGGACCCGAAGACGTTTTCCGTGGCGACGAAACGCAGCGCCATACACCGCTCGATTGAGAAGATTCATGAAATGACGAAAAGCTCGTCTGCACGAATAGTCGTCGATCTTAATCCAAGCACCCATTTCAGACTGGAGGGCTTGCTTCAAGGTCAAGGTGACGTCGCAAAACGCACGCCAGCGGCTGGTATCGAACAACCGCGATCTGGCGACTTCAAAAGGATCGGGTCTAGCGTCCATGGAAAAGGTGTCGCGGGTGCTCAACCAGTGTGCGACAGCGTAAGGCACGTTCTGGCGAGTATTTGTCTGGCAGTTTGAGTGAATCTGCCGGAGTTTGTGCCGTCCGGGAGGGGGCGCGCAACTGCATGGAGTATGCCGGATTACACTCCATCCATAACTTTTAGGAAAGCGGCTGGGCCAGCAAAGGTTATTCTGGTTTGGCCTTTATCTCCTCAATCCTCCTGGAAGTGGACTTCCATTGTCTCGCTTCGACGCTTGCGGTGCAGTTTGTTTCAGATCGGGCAGCGCCCTCGCCAATCACAAGTACACCACCTCTTGTGAGACTTTTCCGCTTTCGAGATTTCCCCCACTTTTCAGGACGGAAAGTCTGCAAAACAAACCTAATCATCTTATTGTTTCCCGGTCCACGGGCCTCTTCAATAAGTTCTCCGTTATCGTCTCTCGCGTAGGCGTCCAGGCCTTCCATGCCAAGATCCACCAGATCCTGGTCGATCTTGTAGGTAATAGGTCCCATGGCAAACTCGAGCGCAGCGTCCCGAAGCTGCCAACGGGCTAAACCGACAGCCGCTTCGACGGCTTCGTGAAATCTCCAAGGAAAACCTTCCCACTCAATGTCGTAACCGTCTTGACCAGCTCTGCTGGATTTCAGCCAGAGTTCCAATGTTTTTCTGTGGATTTCCGCTTTAGCGGCTGCGCGGAAAAGGATGGGATGTTCTTTGAGTGCGCCGAGTATAATGAGCATGCGCTCAGGCGAAAGCTTTTGCCCGAGCTTTGCGTATCGTGCTGAGAGCTTTCGCTCCTCCGATTGTTGACCGCCGCTCTCGAACGAGATGACTTCTTCTTCAACGCCTTCGGCTTCTCTCTTGGCGGCCGCGCCACCCGACAGCACTTCATTTTGTGCTGAGGCGCTCGGGGGATTTTCCTTCAAAGGCGTTGGCGAGGCGGACTGAGGCGAAGGCAAGGAATGTTCAACTAATCCGACGCTGCCGTCATTCTTCGGCTGCTCGGCACCTCTGCGTTCACCAGCATCGTGGTGGCCGTTTTTTCGATGTGCAGCGCGAGCGGCCCGCGTCGTTGGGCCGTAGGGACTGCTGTGCTTGTCCCCGGATTGACGCCATTTTAGCAGGCGGCAGACCTTACTGGCCGAGAGACCGGTTGCGCGGCCAATCTCGCGTTGGCTCGCATGGAAATCCTTCTGTGCGCACGCAAGTATCTCCGCCATAATAGCGCGGCTTTTACGAGCCTCGACGGCTGCTTTGGCGCGGGCCAGCACCTCGGCTTTTGTCGTCCCGTATAAAGCGGTTCGTGGCCCCGAAGGAAGCACCGAGGCGGCAGGAATGATGGCGCGACTGTTCTCAAGCGCGACCGGTTTGCTCTCGGCAGCTCTCGGTTGGACGGCTGTCTTCCCCGCGTCCGCCGGACACCGGAGGTTGGCCGCAGCCTCTTTAGCCTTTAACTGCGCTCGATGTGAAATCCAGCCGGCGGGTTCTTTGATGCCGGCCTGTTTGGCCGACCAAAATACCTGATCCCTGAACTCAGCCAACTTGGTGGGCGTAAGGTCAGCCGCGTGGGCGACACCAAGGCCACCAAGGAGTTTGGGAAGGCGCTGTTCCCAGTTTACCTGATTGGCTGTCTGGAACAGATCTACGAGTTGGCCCGCGGTCGGGCATTCTTGCGAGGGCTCGTCCAGGCTCGGCCCGCTGTTTGCGAAACTGGTGTCAATACGCATGGTCGAACTCCTGAACGCAAAGATCACGACCCGTTGTCGGGTCTTGGTACATTTTATCGCAGGAAATCTGCATACCCGCGGATGTTCGACCTAGCGACGCGCCCTATGGCCATCATCGATCGGTCGGCAACTCACTATGGGCGGGGGGCCAAACACGTGGGAGTTGAACGCGTCTTATACTACGTGCTGCCGATATTTTCAACCGGTGTTCGCGGATGCCGGATCGAGGCGACGTGGCATCAGCGCTTCACATCGGTTTGACGCTTATTGAGGCCTGTCACCGGGCGGCGTTTCGCGCCCGAAGATGCCACGCGCTGGCACGCTGTTGTGCGAGCTTGGCTGTCGCTTGGAGTTCATGCGCGTGATCCGCAACGCCGTTGTCGGCCTGATGCTGAGCGTCGATCAAGTTTCTGGCCGCATGCTGCTCGACAGTTGAGC
>DATAUY010000260.1:0-14343 GCA_036268025.1 Candidatus Sulfotelmatobacter sp.
GCGGCGCGCCAGGCGCGCTCCGCGCTTGGAGTCGCGCGTCCAGATGCTGGCTGAGAGGCCATACTCGGAATCGTTGGCCAGGCGGACAGCCTCGTCTTCAGTATCGAACGGCATGACCGGCAATACTGGGCCAAACGTTTCCTCGCGCATGATGCGCATTTCGTGGGTCACCTCAGCCAGCAGCGTAGGACGATAGAAGTTGTTGCCCAATTCAGGGAAACGCATGCCCCCAACCAAAATTCTGGCGCCCTGCGCCCTCGCATCTTCGACGTGCCCCTCTACGATCTGCAACTGTCGCTCGTGGATCATCGGGCCGACGTCAATGTCAGGATCCTCGCCATGGCCCAGACGCAGTTTCCTGGTCTTCTCCACGCACGCATTCAGAAACCTGTCATAGATGCTGCGGTGCACATAGCAGCGTTCAACCGATAAGCAGGCTTGTCCCGCGTTGACAAACGATCCCCAGATCGCACCGCTCGAAGCGATGTCGATATCGGCGTCATCAAGCACGATCATCGGGTCTTTGCCGCCGAGTTCCAGCACGACGGGCAAGAGCCGCTCGGCGGCCGCCGAAGCAATGCGCTTACCCGTGGCCACGCTGCCTGTGAACACCAGCTTGTCAATCGGAGAGCGCAGCAGCGCGGCACCGGCCGCTCCATCGCCGACGGCGACCTGAAACACTTCTCCAGGAACGCCTGCCGCGTGCAACAAGGATGCAAGTTCAAGCCCAACCAATGGAGTAAGCTCCGAAGGCTTAAGGACAACAGCGTTTCCAGCAACGAGCGCCGCCAGCGCTTCGGTCGCCGGAATCGAGAACGGGTAGTTCCATGGCGAGATAATCCCGATCACGCCGTATGCTTCGCGCAGAAGCATGCCGCGTTTCAACCTTGTGGCAAGATTGCCGTGAGGAACTGGTTCATCTCGCAGCAGTTTCCAGGCGTTGTCGATCAAAAACCTTGCCGCATCCAGCACCACGAGAACTTCCGTAGTGAGCGCCTCGGCAACCGGCTTGCCGGCTTCGCGCGTAATTGCTTCGGCGATCTCCGACTTTTTCGCATGGAGCTTGCTCTGAAACTCCCGCACAATAGCAATGCGGCGCTTCACTCCCAGCCCGGCCCACCCCGTTTGCGCAATTCTCGCGCGACCTACCGCCTCGAAAACTTCCCGCTCGCTCGCACACTCGAGCTCGCGAAGAACGGCTCCCGTCGCCGGATTCACCGACGTAATTCTTGCCGATGCCATTTGCATGTCCGAACCTGGCATTCAACTCAATCCAAACTACGAATACTCCACTTCCGCTAGATACAATCCGCTCGCAGGAGCGGTTGCGCCAGCCGCGGAGCGGTTGCGTGCTTCGAGGATGTGCGTCATGTCACCCGCCTGCAACGTTCCCTTCCCCACGAGAATGAAGGTTCCCACGAGATTGCGCACCATGTGGTGAAGGAATCCTGAACCACGGACCGTATAAATCAATTCTTCTCCAACCAACTCCCACGACGAGGAAAAAATAGTCCGCACGTTTGAGAACGGCTCGCCCTCGCGTCCGCGCTCCGGATCGACGGCCGCGAACGAGGTGAAGTCTCGCTCTCCCACCACAAAGCCCGCGGCACGCGACATCGCCTTCACGTCCAAAGGATAGGGATAATGCCAGACATAGCGGGCTAGAAAGGGTGGGCAGATCGCCGATCGATAAATCCGGTAACGATACGTTTTCGCCCGAGCGGAATGCCGGGCGTGAAAGTCTGTCGGAACTTCCGCCGTCTCCAGAACGCGTACCGAGCTCGGCAAGATATCGTTCAGCGCCTTCACAAAATTTTCTGTAGGGACAGAAGACCCTGTGACAAATGTCACCACTTGTGCAAGTGCATGAACACCGGCATCGGTTCGACCCGACCCCTGGGGCAATACGTTTTCTCCAGTGACACGTCCAATCGCTGAGGCGAGTGTGCCCTGCACGGTGTTGGCGTCGGGCTGCACCTGCCAACCGGAGAACTCCGATCCGTCATAAGAGAGGATCAATTTGAGATTCCGCATGTAACTTTCGAGTCCCCAAAAGAGTTGTCATCATCAAAGGTTTTTAAAGCGTGAGCCATCTTATCGTCCCTGCCGTGGTCCGATACGAGCAGAAGAAGGATTTCGGTCAGATATACTGGATGGCTTCCGCGAGCCTGGCTTTTGAATCGGAGCGTTGAAGGAATAGGGGCGCACCGAAGTCCAATGAACGGGCAGACAGATTTCGGCGGAAATAAAGATTAGGATCGAAAAGGTCGCGACATCCCAGCTTTTCAGGAACCTTTCGCCGCTTATTTGCGTATCAATGCCTGAGCAAAACTGCATCTGCAATTGCTTTCACCAGATGCCGGCTTTGGCTGCAGGCCTTAATCCAAGGGATTTACCAAACGGAGAAGAGTAGATGCCATTCGCACGCTTAGCCCCCACCCTGCGGCTCGCCGCCACTGCGAGTCTGTTTGCGACACTGAGCCTGGCCTGTTGGAGCCAGGATGTACCTGCCGCGCCTACTCCGCAGAATACTCCCGAAGCGCATCCGGTTCCGGCGTTGAACTATGCCCAGCCGTCATCGCATTTTCCTAACCCTATCGCTCCTTACGTGGCGAAAACGGTGGCCGCTCCGAACCTGGCAAATACCGCCCGTATCGATGGCCTCATGCACGATGGCAAGCTCTACCTCTCGTTGAATGACGCGATCGCACTTGCGCTGGAAAACAATCTCGATATCGCCATCGCACGTTACAACCTGAACATTGCCGACACCGACGTGCTTCGTGCCAAGGCTGGAGCGCAGATTCTCGGCGTCAATCTTGGCATCGTGCAGAACACGCCCGGTGGCGGCGTGGGCGGTATCGGGACTCAGGTCGGCTCGGGCACCGGCGGAACAAATCTTGGTGCTGGCGGAGTTGGCGCCGGCGCTGGCGGCATCGTCAGCTCGACGGCCGGTGGATTATTTGGTCCGCTCATCACCAGCTTCGATCCGATTATTACTGGCACGTTACAGGAAGACCACGCCAACTTCATCCCTACCAGCCCCTTCTCCGGTACGTTGCAACGAACCAGCACGGTGAATTTCAATTACACCCAGGGCTTTCAGTGGGGCACCAACCTCTCTGTGGGATTCAACAACACGCGTGTCACCACCAACAACGCGTTTCAAACGGTAAGCCCGGCGCTGAACTCCAACTTCCAGTTCCGTCTGACGCAGCACCTGTTGCAGGGCTTTGGCTTTGCTGCGAATAACCGCTTCATCCGCATCGCCAAGAACAACCGCGAGCTTTCCGATGTGGCGTTTCGCCTGCAAATCATCACGAGTGTGGACCAGATCGAAAACATGTACTGGGACCTCGTCTACGCCTACGAGAACCAACGTGTAAGAGGGGAATCGCTGGCATTCTCGCAGAAGACCCTTTCCGACACGCAGAAGCAGGTTGAAATCGGAAGTCTCGCGCCCATCGAGGGCGTGCGCGCGCAAAGCCAGGTCTCCGCGGACCAACAAGCCCTGACCGTCGCCAAGACCAACCTTCAATTGCAGCAGCTGATTATGAAAAATGCGCTCAGCCGCACGCTGCATGATCCCGTGCTGGCCAGTGCCGACGTAGTTCCGACTTCGACCATGGAGGTTCCGGAGAACGAGCAGGTCCAGCCGACCGAAGATCTGGTAAACGAAGCTTTGCACCACCGCGCCGAGCTGGTCGAATCGCGCATCCAGCTGAACAGCCAGGAACTCAGCAACAAGGCGTTGCGAAGCAGCCTGAAGCCCACGGTTGATCTTTTCGCCTACTATGGCGGCTCGGGCGTAGGCGGAGCCCAGAACCCGGCAAACGTCTGCGTGACAGCGGACCAGCAATTCTGCGCCAGCGGCAATCCGGATTTCACGCTGGGCCAGTTTCCGCTCGCTCCTCCGACCAGCTACGGGGCGACCCTGAACCAGCTCATCAACTCGAGCGCTCCCGACAAAGGCGCGGGGCTGCAGTTGAATATTCCGCTGCGGAACCGCGCGGCGCAGGCCATTCAAGTGCGCGGCGAACTTGAATACCGCCAGGCGCAGATGGCTTTGCAGCAGACCGAAAACCGCGTCAGCATCGAAGTCCGCCAGGCGCAGTTTGCGGTCGAACAGAACCAGGCCAGTGTCGCTTCGGCAAAGGCCGCACGGGACTATGCCCAGCAGTCGCTTGACGCCGAGCAGAAGAAGTATCAATTCGGCACTTCGACGACCACGGCGGTGCTGCAAACGCGCAGCGCATTGGCGACCGCGGAGTCCACACTCATGTCGGCGATGGCCGCGTATGAAAAAGCGCGCGTCGAACTCGATCGCGCGGTCGGAACGCTGCTCGACCACAACGGCATCAGCATCGACGATGCCGCCCGCGGTCAGGTCACGCGCATGCCCAACGTACCTTACGTTGCGCCGCGCAAAGACCTTCCGGCGCTGCAGCAACAGCAATAATCGTGTGGCGCGGACACTCATGTCCGCGCCGCCAGATAAAGTCGGCGCGGGTTAAATACCCGCGCCGAACTATTCGGCCCTTCCGTAGCGCGCAATTCCGCTATCTACTTTCCCTCACAATTCTTTACAATCCTGCGGGCCTTCGGCCAAACTTCTCCCGCTAAGATGAATTGACAGTTTTTTGTGTGGCTTGCATCCAAAACAAGGCATCCTCAGCATCTTGCTCGGCAAACTCTTAGCACCTGTTCTGATGTAAGGAGAAAGCTCATGCCCGTATCGCGTTTTCTGGCTCCATTTCTGCTGCTGTGCCTGATCTATGCAGCGCCATCGGCGCTTTCCGGACAGGAAGCCACCAGCGTACCGACAGCGCCTTCCGCATTGTCGCCACAGCCGGAAAAAGTCCATTCCATCGACTATTCCCAGCCAAGGTCCGCCTTCCCCAACCTGCTTCAGCCGTACAAGGCGCGAGCCGTCGGTGAGTCGAATCTCAGCAATTCACCACGCATGGATTCGATGATGCGGGAGGGCAAGATCTACCTCTCGATTGACGACGCCGTCGCCCTCACGCTGGAGAACAATCTCGACCTGGAGCTTGCCCGCTACAACCTGAACGTGGCCGACGCTGATCTGCTGCGTGCCAAAGCAGGAGCGAGCATTCTTGGGGTCAATACGGGTGTCGTGCAGAACACGCCGGGAGGAGGCGTTGGCGGCCTGGGAGGAACGGTCGGCTCAGGCACTGGCGGAACTACAGTTGCGGCCGGCGGCGCGGGCAGCGGAACGAACGGTCTGGTCAGTTCAACGCTCGGCATTGGAGCGCCGATCACCAGCTTCGATCCGATTCTGACCAGTTCGCTGCAACTCGACAAGAACAACACCGCGTCAACCAGTGTCTTCAGCCCCGCGCCGGGCGGAATCATCTCGCAGAATACCTATACTGCGAGTTTTGCCTACACCCAGGGCTTCCAATGGGGAACCACACTCACGGCGGGATTCAACAATACTCACCTGACGACCAACAGCACCGCGAGTCTTCTCACTCCGCAGCTGGGGTCGAACTTCCAATTCCGCGTCACGCAGAATCTGCTGCAAGGATTTGGGACTCTGCCCAACACACGTTTCATTCGCATCGCGAAGAACAATCGTGAGATTTCCGACGTCGCGTTTCGCCTTCAAGTCATCACCACGGTCGACCAGATCGAAAACATGTATTGGGACCTTGTGTACGCTTTCGAGAATCTCCGCGTACAACAAGAGTCGCTCACTTATGCGCAGAAAGCCCTTGATGACGCCAAGAGCCAGGTGAAGGTCGGGACCGTGCCTCCGATACAGGTTGTAAGCGCGCAGAGTACGGTCGCTACCGACCAGCAGAACCTGATCGTGGCGCAGAACAATCTTCAGCTTCAGCAACTGCTGCTGAAAAACGCAATCAGCCGCAGCATCGAAGATCCAGCGCTGGCGGAGGCCGACGTGATTCCGACCTCGACGATGCAAGTTCCTTCACAAGAACCGGTTGTTCCCATTCAGGACTTGATCAACGACGCTCTTCAGCACCGCGCTGAATTGGTTGAGACCCGGATCGATCTCAATTCCCGCGATATCAACTACAAAGCAGTGCGCAACGCCATGCTGCCCACGCTCGCCGCCTATGCGTACTACGGCGGTTCGGGCATTGGCGGCGATCTGAACTCGCAATGCACGTTCAGCGGCAGTGCCTGCACCTCGCCGCCGGTTTTTGGAGGATCGGATTCGGTGGGTTACGGCGGCACCCTCAATCAACTGGTGAATTCGACCGCTCCCGATAAAGGAATCGGGCTCAGCCTGAACATTCCGATTCGCAATCGCGTGGCGCAATCGAATCAAGTGCGTGCGGAACTCGAATTCCGGCAAGCACAAGTGCGCCAGCATCAGCTCGAAAACCAGGTAAGGATTGAAGTCCGCAACGCGCAGTTCGACGTGAAGCAAAACCGCACCGCAGTGCAAGCCGCGCAGTCCGCGGTGGACCTGGCTCGCCAGACGCTCGACGCCGACCAGCAGAAACTGAAAGTCGGACTGACTACGCAGACCGCGATTCTTCAGGACGCGGCAACGCTCACCACGGGCGAATCGAATCTGGTATCGGCGAAGGCGGCATACGAAAAATCCCGTATCGAACTGGACCGGGCCACCGGCCTGCTGCTCGATCACGCTGGCATCGATGTTGCGGATGCCACGAAAGGCGAAGTGACGCACTTGCCAAACGTGCCGTATGTGACTCCCAGGCAGGACGCAGCGCCTTCGACGCAGCCCAGCATAACACCCGCGCCGTCGCGGGGAGAACAGTAGCGCCGCCGTCTCGGCGGCGGTCGTGGCGGCGCGTCTCGCCGCCACTGCCGGCAGCAATTGAATTGCCGGGCCTTCACTGCCGGGCTTCACTGGCAGGCTTCACTTGAACCCAGGCGAGAGCGAGATGCTCCTTCGACAAGCTCACGGACAGGCTCTCGCGACAGCCGGCGAGGACGCCGGCGCTACCAGTGCCTGTTACACTACGCCCGATGGACCGACCTTCGCGGCCTGCACTGCCCAGATTCTTCTTTTGGCTGCTGCCTCTTTCTTTCCTGTTTCAGGTCGGGGCGATCGGCATTCTCCACCAATATCGAGTCCGTCCCGGCAACGACAACTTCGAATTTGGATGGGAGATGGGCCGCATCGCACGTTCCATCGCGCAGGGACATGGCTTCAGCAGTCCGTATGAGGGCAACACGGGCCCCACGGCTTGGGAGCCGCCGCTTTATCCATATCTCATGGCTGGCGTGTTCAAAGGCTTCGGTACTTACACGCGCGCGTCGGCGTGGGTGCTGCTTGCGATCAACAGTCTGTTTGCAACGCTGACGTGCATTCCAGTTTTCCTGATCGCTCGAAAGACTTTCGGCGGGCGCATCGCATTCTGGTCGGCGATCGGCTGGGGATTGAATCCCTACGAGTGGTACTGGTCGATCCACTGGATTTGGGACACGACCTTCACGCCGCTGCTCCTCGCGTGCATATTTCTGCTCGCGCTTGAATTGCAACACTGGCCTGGCGTGAAAGGCTGGATGCTCTTCGGCGTCCTGTTTGGAATCGGCGCGCTGGCCAATCCCACGATGCTGGCCTTTCTTCCCTTCTGCGGATTGTGGATCTGGCAGCAGAGATATAAACGTGGACTCCCTTCGCTCGCTGGCGTTGTAATTTCGTCGCTTGTGTTCTTCGCGGTGCTTTCGCCGTGGGTTGTCCGCAACTACTACGCATTTGGCCGATTCGTTTTTCTCCGCGACGACTTCGGATTGCAGGTGCGGCTGGGCAACGGTCCTCACGCGGACGGCATGTTGATGGCCTACCTGCAACCGAACCTCAATGTTCTGGAGTTGAAAAAGTTTCAGCAAATGGGCGAACTGGCCTACGGAGAATCGTGCAAGCGCTTGGCCTTCGATTGGATTCGAGAAAACCGCGGCCGCTTTGCGACCGTGAGCCTGAAGCGTTTCTTCTACTACTGGAATGGAGTGCCACGGGAGACGAACAGCACTGCTCCTTTCGACTTCCGCACGTCGGCATTCCTGGCAACGTCTGTACTCGCGCTCTGGGGCTTGGGACGTGCCTTGCGCCAGAAGCGTCCGGCTGCGTGGCTTTTCGCCGGACTCGTTTTGACCTATCCGACCGTTTACTACTTCGTTTTTCCTCACGCGCGCTATCGCCATCCGATTGAGCCGGAGTTGGTGATTCTGATTGTGTTTTTGCTGTCGGAAGTCAGGGTGAGACGGGCGACGAGGCTTGGGGCTTAGGTCTCGGGTCGCCAGCTCTCGGTCGCAGGTCTCGCGACTAGGGCTCCGGTGTCGGGACTCCGTGTGAGACAATTCCGCTCGTTCTATGCAACTCTCGGTCGTCATCATCACCTTCAACGAAGAAGCCAACATCGGACGCACCCTCGCAAGCGTGCAACCGCTGGTTGCCGACGGCAAGGGAGAGATCATCGTCGTCGACTCGGGCTCGACCGATCGCACGGTGGAGATTGCGAAATCGTTCGGCGCAAGAATTTTCGTGGAAGAGTGGAAGGGGTTTGCCGCGCAGAAGAATTCCGCGATTGATAAGGCGACGGGGGATTGGATTCTGAGTCTGGACGCGGACGAGGAACTGGATAGCAAAGCTCCGCAAGCGATCGCGGAGGCCATTTCGAATCCAACGCCCGCCGCCGCTTGGCAAATTGAGCGACCTGATCGAACTTCCGAACAAGATTCGCTCTCCACCATTGAACCCGTGATGGCAGCGGAGGAGGGTACCGGCCTGTCCGTGAGCGACATCCGTCTAAGCGGCTATTGGATTCATCGCAAGAATCATTTCCTTGGTCGCTGGATGAAACATGGTGGCTTCTGGCCTGATCCGAAACTGAGATTTTTTCGTCGCGGGGCAGGACGCTTTGAGGATCGAGCGGTACACGAGGACATCCAGGTTGTCGGGAATGCGCACCGCATCCGGATCGGCGCACTGATTCATCATTCGTACCCCACGCTCTCCGATTACATCGAGCACATGAACCGCTATTCTTCCCTCGGCGCGGAGATGGTCGTGGCGAAAGGGCCCGTACGCTTTAGCTTCATCAACATCGTGCTGCGGCCGGTGTTCACGTTTATCTACAACTATTTTTTCCGCCTGGGATTTCTTGACGGACGCGAGGGGCTGCTGCTGCACCTTTTTCATGCGGTTTATGTCTCGTGGAAGTACGCGAAGGCCTGGGAGCTGTCGCACGCGCAAAACAAGTCGTCATCCTGAGTGGCGGCGAAGCCGGCGCGAGGGACCTTACGATGGCTGGCAGCTCCGGTGCTGGAACGAAGACCGTTCGCGAAGCATGCGGTACGGGAACTCTCTTCCGCTGCATTGGCGCTTCAACCTGTCGCACGGTCCCTCTCCGGCTCTCGCCGGGTTCAGGATGACATCTGCTTTGGAAGTGCGGATGATTTGAAGCAACCGACCGGTCGTTCTAATCTCCTTCCGTCACCTTGCCCATGCGCTCGCGCTTCCCTATCATCGAAATGAGCAGCGGAGAACGCATGGAAAAGAAGTCGTCCCAACCGTCCAATCGCCCGCAAGTGGCCGAGAGCCCTGTTGCCGAGGTGTTCGAAAACCGCCGTCCCACCGACGCGGAAAAACATTGGGCCGAGAAAACTCTCGCGCCGACACTGGAGAAAGCTCCCGAGCGGCCGATTGGAGCGCCCACTGGCGTCAACGTCGACGAACAGGGTAACGCGCTCTTCACGACAATTTCGGGCGTGCCGATTCGCAGGCTTTATACGGAGGCCGATCTCCCTACCGACTGGAGCGAGGAAAATTATCTCGGCTTTCCCGGCCAGGTCCCTTTCACGCGTGGTATTCACGCCACCGGATACCGCGGCAAGATGTATACCATGCGGCAATTTTCCGGCTTCGCTTCCCCGGAAGAGACCAACCGGCGCTACAAGTATCTGCTCGAGCACGGCGGCAGTGGACTCTCGGTCGCCTTCGATCTGCCCACGCTGATGGGATATGACTCCGACCATCCGGCGAGCGAGGGTGAGGTTGGCAAGTGCGGCGTCGCGATCGACTCGCTTGAGGACATGGAGATTCTCTTCAACGGCATCGATCTCGAGAAGACGACTGTATCGATGACCATCAATTCGCCTGCGTCGGTGCTGTGGGCGATGTATCTGGTCGTCGCGGAAAAGCAGGGCGCGGACTGGAAGAAGATTTCCGGCACGATCCAGAACGACATTCTCAAGGAATACATCGCGCAGAAGGAGTACATCTATCCGCCTGCACCATCGATGAGGCTGGTGGTGGACACCTTTGAATTCGGCACAAAATTCACGCCCCGCTTCAACACTGTTTCGATCAGCGGATATCACATTCGTGAAGCGGGATCGACCGCGCTGCAAGAATTGGCTTTTACTTTGTATGACGGCGTCGAGTATGTGGAATGGGCGCAGCGGCGCGGGCTCGATGTGGACGAGTTCGGTCCGCGGCTCAGCTTCTTCTTCAACGCCCACAATGACTTCTTCGAAGAGATCGCCAAGTATCGGGCGGCGCGCAAGATCTGGTACCGCGTGATGAAAGACCGTTTCGGCGCGAAAAACCAACGGACCTGGCTGATGCGCTTTCATACGCAAACCGCGGGTGTGTCCCTTCCGGCGCAGCAACCGTTGAACAATATCGCCCGCGTAGCCTTGCAGGCGCTGGCTGCAGTGCTGGGCGGGACGCAGTCACTGCACACCGATTCCTACGACGAGGCGCTCGCGCTTCCTACCGAAGAGGCGGCACGCATCGCGCTGCGCACGCAACAGATCATCGCTTATGAATCGGGGGTGGCTCAGACGGTCGATCCGCTGGGCGGATCTTATTTCCTAGAAAGCTTAACGCTCCAGATGGAAAACGGCGCCTTCGATTACTTCGGCAAGATGGACGCGATGGGCGGCATGGTCAAGGCGATCGAGCGCGGATATCCGCAGAAGGAGATTGCCGAATCGTCTTATCAGTATCAGCGCGCCGTTGAAGCGAAGGAAAAAATCATCGTCGGCGTGAACGAGTTCGCGATCGAAGAAGAGTCGCCGCACACTCTCTACATCGATGAGTCCGTTGCACGGCAACAGTCGGCAAAGCTGAAGACGTTGCGGTCGCGGCGTTCGAATGAAGATGTCCAGCGAGCGCTGGATGCGCTGAAGAAAGCGGCCGCGCAGGAGCCGAAGGCCGGGTCGAACGGCGACGTATCTCCGGCCAACACGATGCCGCACATTGTGGATGCTGTCCGCGCCTACGCGACCGTCGGCGAAATCTGCGAGGCCCTGCGGGAAGTCTACGGAACGTATACGGAAGTCAGCATCACTTAGGCGTGAGTTCGCTTCCAAGAAGTTCCACTTAAGCCAAAAGCGGGCTTGAATGGGCCATCTTCGGTCGTTCAACTACTCGCGCGAAATCATCCGCTAACTAGCTCCGAACTAAACCGGACGATGACAACTCCGCATTGCCGCCTTACAATAGTCGCAGGAGTCCCCCCGAAGGAACTTGCCCCCGTGTTCCCTCCCCAGTTGGCGTGAGGGTTGTAGTGGTCGATAGGCATTGAACAACGGCGAAGGCGAGACAAAGGTGAAAACATCCGCTTGATCGGTCAACGATGGCTTTGCTTTGCAGCTCTGGTGTCTTTGCTGGTAGCCGGTCCGGCGCGCGCCGCCGATGTGAAGGCTTTGGCTTCGGCGGTGGACGCTCACTACAACCATCTGCGAACCTTGCAGGCGGAATTTACGGAAATCTATCGCGGCTCGGGGATGGAGCGCACCGAGTCGGGAACGCTCTGGCTGAAAAAACCGGGCAAGATGCGGTGGGAGTACCGTTCTCCCAAAGAGAAGTTGTTTGTAAGCGACGGGAAAGACGCGTGGTTTTATGTCCCTGAGGACCGGCAGGCACGGAAGCAGTCGGCAAAGAGGCTGGAGGATCTTCGATCTCCACTTGCATTTTTGCTTGGCAAGACAAAGTTGGAAAAAGAGTTAACGGGACTATCGTTCGCGCCGGATATTGAACCCTGGCAGTCCGGCAACACGATGTTGCGAGGGGTTCCGCAGGAACTGGCGGATCAGATTTCGGAGATAGTTCTGGAGATCACGCCGCAGAACCGGATCTCGCGGATCATCATGCACGGCATAGACGGAGCAACCACGGAGTACCGGTTTACGGATCAAAAGGAAGGCGAGGCCGTTGCAGACGGCGGATTTTCGTTCCGGCCTCCGGCAGGAACGGAAATTGTGGACGGGGACATCGCGCAATAGGCGAGAAGTCTCGCTGGCGCGAGCAGAACCCAAGGTTCCTCGCTTCGCTCGGGATGACAGTCCTACGGGCCCACAGTTTTGTAAGCAGGATGCTGAGGAGAACGCAGGCAGAGGTAGCTACGCCCTTCGGTGAGGTTACTTGAGTACTGTTTCGTAGCAATCCGCATAGGTTTCACGGCTTAGAATTGGGACACTAGATGGTAGACTGAGCGATAAGGCGAGGCCTGCCAGAAATCGGAAGAAACCGGGTAAATGGCTGAATTTGTAGTCAAAATCGCGGACGACCGCGGGCGCGTGCAGCAGCACGTCGAGCAGGGATACTCCGAGGCCGAGGTGCGCGACCGGTTCTCGTCCCAGGGATATCTCGTCTACTGGGTCAAGCCGCAGGGAATGATGGCCGGCGGGCTGCACCGCAAGCGCAAGCTGAAGGCATCAACGTTTCTGGTCTACAACCAGCAGTTTCTAACGCTGATCCGGGCCGGTTTGCCGATCCTGAACTCGCTCGAACTGCTGATCAAGCGGCAGAAGGACCAAAATCTAAAGATGATTCTGGAAAATGTCCGCGACCGCGTGAAGGGCGGAGAGTTGCTGTCAGGCGCGTTCGCGGCCCAGGGGATTATCCCCAAGATTTACACCACGACATTGATGGCCGGAGAAAAGAGCGGCAATATCGACGAGGTGCTCACGCGTTATATCAACTTCCAGCGGCTGGCGATGACTTTCCGCAAGAAGCTATTCGTTTCATTGATTTACCCGACGTTGCTGATAAGCGTAGTCATGATCATGGTGACGTTCCTGTTTACCTACGTCGTGCCGAAGTTTGCGGATCTTTTCAACAGTCTCGACGCCAAGCTTCCCGCAATTACCGTGTTTATGCTTGCCGTCGGACAAAACGCGCAGAAGTATGCCCCGTTTATCTTCGTTGGATTGGTGATTCTGGCGTTCGTTTTGTGGCGTTGGAAAGACACCGACACGGGCGCGGACCAGATTGACCGGGTGATCCTGGGCACTCCGATCCTGGGCGATATCCGACTCAAGCACCAGATTGCCAGCTTCTCGCGCATGCTTTCGACGCTTTTGCAAGGCGGTCTGCCGCTTGTGCCTGCGATGGAAACAGCCGGCGCATCGATGAGCAGCCGGCGCATCTTAAAGGGAATCATACGGGCCGGCGTGAGGGTACGTGAAGGCCAGGGCCTAGCTCCGAGTCTTGAGGAACAGAAGATTCTGCCGGATCTTGCCGTCGAGATGATCGAAGTCGGCGAGTCCACCGGAGCGCTGCCGGCCATGCTGAATTCGGTGGCGGAGTTTTACGAGGAAGACGTGCAGACGGCCCTGGGCGCGGCCATGGCGCTGATTGAGCCGCTGATCTTAATCATTATGGCAATTTTTGTGGGCGGGGTATTGATCTCGTTGTATTTGCCGATCTTTACCCTGGGAGTCCACTGAAGTCGGCTCCCGGAACTGGGGGCCAGAAATGAATCAGGGAATGGCGACCGCGGACAAGAAATCAATATTCGTAGGTGGCGGGAACGGCGGGCCGATCAGCCCGACGGGCAATCCCATCACAGATTCGGAACGCGCCCAGGACATTGCGCGGCGCTATCGCTGCGAGTTCATCGATCTCACCAACTTTGAACTGCATCACGAGCTATTCAAGAAAATTCCCGTTGACCTCATGTTCCGTTATCACTTCGTCCCGCTGGAAGAGACGCAGGACGGCAAGCTGGCCATTGCGATCGCAGATCCCAGCCAGCTGATGATGATCGACGAGATCAGCCTGCTGCTCAAGCAGCGCATTGTCACCAAGGTTTCCACGCATAAACATATTGCCAATATTCTGGCAAAGACTGAGCAGTCGCAGCGCGTGCTGGAAGAAGCCAGCGAAGGCTTCCAGATCATTCGCGAGGACGAAAAGACCGGCGCCGAAGAAACCCTCAGCATCGACAAGCTCACGGGCGCGGCCGACACCAGCCCGATCATCCGGCTGGTCGATACCACGATTTTTACCGCATTGCAGCGGCGCGCTTCCGACATTCACATTGAGACGCGGGACGACTCCGTGGTCATCAAGTTCCGCATCGACGG
>DATAUY010000261.1:0-2998 GCA_036268025.1 Candidatus Sulfotelmatobacter sp.
ATGCACGTCCTCGGTCTTCCACAAAGCAATATGACAGGAGGGCGGCACCCTTGGAAACGCGCGATTTTTCTAAAACGGACTCCGCCGAAAAGTGCTCATGAACATCGCTCAGCAGAATTTTTTCTGAAGGCTTCGTTACAATAGAACCTAGGTTCTTTGAGCCCAAATGTCCCTGACCAAAGCACAAGCGCTGGAGATGTTCAACTCTGATGACCTGATCGGCATCGGGATGGAGGCTGACGCTGTGCGGCGGCGGCTGCATCCTGAGGGCACGGTCACCTACATCATCGACCGCAACATCAACTACACCAACTTCTGCACCGAGTACTGCACCTTCTGCGCGTTTTACCGCCCGCTCAAGGGACCGGCGGCGAAGGAGGGGTACATCCTCGACTTCGATACGATCTACGACAAGATTCGCGAGACGGTCGAACTTGGTGGCACAGGCGTGCTGATGCAGGGCGGGCTGCATCCGGATTTAAAGATCGACTGGCACGAGCAGATGCTGCGCGGCATTAAAGAGCGCTTTCCGCAAGTGCATCTGCATTGCTATTCGGCCTCGGAGATTATCGCCATCGCCGAATACAGCGAGCTTTCGATTCGCGACACGATCCTGCGGCTGCGCGACGCCGGGCTCGACTCGATTCCCGGCGGCGGTGCGGAAATTCTCGATGACGAAGTGCGCTACAAAATCGCGCGGCTGAAATGTCTGACTGAAGACTGGATCAACGTCCATCGCACCGCGCACCAGATCGGCATGCGCACGACCGCGACGATGATGTTCGGCGTGGGCGAAGATCCGAAGCACCGCATCAACCATTTTCAGCGGCTGTACGAATTGCAGGAAGAGACCGGCGGATTCACGGCGTTCATCCCGTGGAGTTTTCAGCCCCAACATACTGCGCTCGGCGGACGCAATTGGGATGAGGCGACGGCAGTCGAATATTTGAAAGTGCTGGCGATTTCGCGGCTGTATCTCTCGAACTTCCTCAACGTGCAATCGAGTTGGGTGACGCAGGGATTAAAAGTCTGCCAGATGGGCTTGCGCTTTGGTGGGAACGATGTCGGCTCTGTGATGCTTGAGGAGAATGTCGTGCGCGCGGCAGGAGTGACGAATTGCACCACGGAAGAAGAGCTGCGAAGAATTATTCGCGATGCGGGATTCCGGCCTGCGCAGCGGGATACGTTGTACCGGCAGTATTTTCTGAACTAGAAGCAAAGCAGGTCCCTCACCGCCGGTTCGGAATGACATCATTGTTAAGGTCCTCGACGGAGTGGTTTATGGCTTGAAATGCAAACGGCCCCGGAAGCCCGAGGCCGTTCACGAGAGCCAATAACCTGGCACCCTGTCAAGGTCGCACGACCATTATCAATACAATCCTGATAGGAAATCAAGTTACTTTAAGGAGAGCCGGCGCCCTGTCCGCGAGCCCTCCACTTGTCCTGAGAGACAATCCTTCGGCTAGAAGGAATGGACCTGGAGGGATTCGAACCCTCGCCTGCGACCATGACAGGGTGCTGTGCTGCCGTTACGCCACAGGCCCACGCTCAAGAGCATATGCGTCCGCAATCCCAAATTGCGCTTGCGCGCTAAAATTTTGATCGTGGGAGGTTCGTTTCGGGAAAATTGCCACGTCTAGCTTCGCGATAAGATTAAAGAGGATATGCCTACCTTCCCAATCAAAACATGTGCCGTTTGTGGCGAAGAGTTCGAGTTGAAACCCGGCAAGCCGGGATTCGCGAATCGCTGCCCTTCGTGCAGTGAAGAAGATGCTGATGCGGCGCAGCAATCCGCCGACGGATGGAAGGGCGACAAGGGCGCGAATGCCGCGCGGCGCGACGCGATGCGCAATCTGCTTTATCGCAAAGACAGTTGACCACGACAGTTGACCTCGTTCGTATGACTGTTTCTGTGTGAGGGCCATGGAAAAAGTTTTGGTCTAAATTCACCTCAGCGGCTGAAGCCGCAAAAGACGGCGGTACTTGCCGCAGCGCTTAAGCGCTGCGCCACCCAAACCCAAAAACTACGCCACTACAACTCTCTACAAATCTTTTCGCCGCCACTTGTCATCACGTACATACAAACAGTTGACAATCTTCTTACACCCTTCCTCCATCCGCGTTTTGATTTCTGAATCCAATCCGTAACGCGTTAATACAAGTTAGATTATCTGGATTGAAGTAATTAAGTTCGGAGGGGAAGTTCCGTCCGCAATCGGGGCGTCGTCCAGCGGTGGCGTGTAATTCACGATCACCGCGTGGAATCACGGAAGAAAGAGAGGCGTATGCAGGAAATTAAGAAAATGTTATTCATTGCGGTAATGGCGGTCATCGCGGCGGTTGCGCCAGCGCATGCACAAGAGGAGAAGCGCGTTTATTGTTTCAAAATCCAGCTCGATATTGTTTCCAGAGCTGCGGGGGCGATGGTCTCTTCGATCTCGGCATACTCTGCGGGTGAGCCGGTCTTCGCGGTCTGGAAGAGATGATTCAGGCCAGCAAGTTCGTCGATTTCGAAATGCTTGTTGCCGGCTTCTTCGAGAGCTTTGCGGATTGCGGGCAGATTCTGGCTGGGCAGCACTTGCTTGTCGAGCGAGCCATCGATCGCGAGCACGGGACAAGTCAGCTTTCGCAGCGCGGTTGCCGGATCGTAAGTCAAAAAATAGCGGAACCAGGGCGAAGTGGCCTGTTTGATTTGGGCCCCGACCTGACCCTCAGGGATGTCTCCCGCCATTTTGTCCCGCAGTTCTTTTTCGAGCTTCGCGTCATCCTTTTCAGTCTCGATCAGCGTGAGAATCTCTTTTTCTTTTGCGGCCTTCCGCGCGGCTTCTGTTGGACTCGTTCCGTTTGCAATACTGATGGCCTCGCCTTGGGCCTCGAGCACCTGATCTCCGGGGACGCCGGTTCCCGCCATCATCACGATAAACGCGACATCTTTATTGCGCGCTGCGATCATGGGAGCGATGACGCCGCCTTCGCTGTGGCCGATGAGGCCGATTTT
>DATAUY010000262.1:0-25231 GCA_036268025.1 Candidatus Sulfotelmatobacter sp.
TCAGCCCCTTTCAGCGTGAGTTTGTAGACCACTCCGTAGCCTGTGCCGCCGGCAGCCGTGGTGCCGTAGAGCGTAGTGCCAGCCAGAAGCAGGCCACCATTAAACGGGGATCCGCCGTCCGCTCCTCCCATAAAACTGTAAAGAACTATCTCCTGCCCGGTTGATGTAATTTCAAAAACCGTGCCCTCGTTGTAGGCTCCGCCATCCATCGTCGTGCCGTAAAGATTGTCATGTGCATCGCGTATCAAAGTTCCATAGGGCGAAGAACCGTCAGGGCCTGTAAAGGTATAGAGCACCGTGAAAGTGCCGCTCGGCGTGAGTTTAAACACATTGCTAAAGAGGGTCGTTCCATACAGATTTCCAGCCGTGTCCAGAACCAGGTTGCTGTTGGGATATCCGCCGTCACTTCCTCCAGTAAAGGAGTAGAGCACGTTCTCCACTCCTGCCGGAGTTATCCGATAAACCGCGCCGAATCCGTATGCTCCGCCTCCGATGGCCGCACCGTATAAATTGCCTTTCGCATCGCGAACCAATCCTGCGAACGGATTCACACCGTCGCCGTTTCCCGCGAACCTGTGCAGCACAGCTTCGCGTTGGGAGAATGCCCGGTTGCTGGTGGCAAATATGATTGCCATAGCTAGCATGGATGTTGAGAAGATGGATGTGAGAGAGGAAAGGAGTTTTTCTTTCATACGTCCTCTTCTATTTACGCCAGTTTTCGCCTGCGGGAAGTTGCCGGCTATGTTCGAGGGGAACACGCTTAGCGGGAAGTGGTACCTCTTCATACAGAACTCCTAGAACCGAAAAGAGCGAGCCACGGCTCAGGCCTTGAATCTCAAGCAGGTTAGCATACGAATTCTTAATGGCGTCCATCCAGATCCGACCGATAGCGGAGCCCCACCAGATCTGAGTTCCCTTCCCCATCCAACATGATTACAGAGAGGATGCCTGGGATCATGTCTTTCCCCTCTCCCGTCAAACGTGGATCATCCAACCATGTCTGTGACTGCTCAGCAATTGTCAGGCGGAGCGAAAGGCATCAAAAAGAAAAAGGGCGGAATCTCTTCCGCCCTTTCCGTTCTCGATTCCCGAAAGCAGTTTACGCTACGTCTCTGTGCATCACGGGTGGGTTTTGCACGTGCGGTACTCCGGGATTGATAACACCCGGCCGCCACACGCTCGGGGTCTCGACAAAGGTCCAGTTATCTGCGGGGTTGCTATTGATCTGCCCAGCTAACAAGCCGGGACCTGTGGCAGTGCGGGCGGGGACCGTGTAGGTGCTGCCGACGCAGAATTCGCTGCAGTTTGAGACGACAACTGGTTGATCCGTGTTATTTTCCCATGCGAAATGGTCGCCTGCGGAAAGGTGGATACTCGCGGTACCATCGACTAAGTTGATTGTTGTAGGCATTAACAAGCCTCCTGGCTGATTTTGGCTTTCTACTGCTGTTGCATCAGGGCCTGATACTGGGGATTGTCGCGCAAATTGTCGAAGTTCGCCGCAGTGGATACGACCGAACGTGAATACCCAGCCGACAACGCTTTCCTGAGCCACTCCAAAGCGGCCCCGGTTTCGCGCAACTGGTTGTACACCACGGCTGCGTTGAAAAGCAAATCCTTGTCCCCTTGGCCAAGCTGAAGCGAGCGATCCAGATATCCCAGCGCCTGCTTGCGATCGCCCAGCATCGAGTAATAGCTGGCCAGGTCGCCCAAGACGGATGCATCTCCTGGATTTACCTTGAGCTGCTGCTCTGCAAGCGTAATGGCCTTGCGGTACGACTCCAAAGCTGGGGCCGTATCACCGCCATAGTAGTAAGCATCGCCCAGGCTGCCCCAGTTCTGGTAGTTGCTGTCATCCAGCTTCAATGCTTCCTTGAAACTTGAGGCGGACTCTTTATAGCGGCGCAGCCGGAATTGCGCCACAGCGACATTGCTGTAAGCCGCATACGAAGGCCGGATCGCAATCGATCTTGCGAAAGCCTTCGCAGCGTCGTCGTCGCGGCCCTCAAATAAAAGCGCAACGCCAAGAGAATTAAAGGCCAGATAGCTGTCCGGATCGAGTTGAGTCGCCTTCGTGGACATCTCTGCGGCTTTCTCATACTCCGCGCGAGACCAATAGAACACGCTTAGCCAGTGGTAGCCTCGCCAATACTGAGGCCTCACGCTGATGGCGCGCTTGTAAGTTTCCTCGGCTTTGTCAGGTTGGTTGAGATGCTGGTAAGCCCGGGCCAGGCTGATGTAAGCAAGGTCATTGGAAGGCTCCAACTGTACCGCCTGCTGCAACTGCTCTGCTGCTTTTTCGTACTGCCCTGTGCCGTCTTCCAGAACGCCGAGGCATATGTGTCCTTCGGCGCCGGCATTGCCGAGTTCAACCGCCTTGCTGCAAGCCTGCTGCGCGGGAGCGATCCATTGTTTTTGCTTGCCTCCTATCTGATAACGGAGCCAATACGTTTGCCCCAACGCAGCCTGAGCCGGCCCGAAATTAGGATCGGTTTTCAACGCCTGCTTGAAAACGATCTCTGCGCTTGTGAGGTTCCCCTCCCGCCGCGGATCCTGCAGATAACCGCGGCCCTGCACGTAGTACTGGTAGGCCTCAGGAGAGTTTGTCGCGTGCGCGGCCAACGCCTGCTTTTCTTCGCTGCGGAGAGGCAGTTGCAGGGCCGTTGCCACGCCATTGGTCAGCTTGTCTTCAATCGTGAACAGGTCTGAAACCGGGGCCGTAATGGAATCTCCAGCCAGATTCTTGCCGCTCTTCACATCAGTCACGCTGTAGGCAACGCGCAGCAGATTGTTTGCCTGCTCCAGGGAAACGCTCAGCCCCATCGTTACACCGAGTTCTTTGCGAGCATCGGCCAGCGTCGAAACTTTCTTGTCTTCCAGCGTGCGCGCGGGAACGATTTCGACATTGTGATTCGCGCCCAATTGCGAAAGTTTCGCGCCGACGTCATCCAGCAGGCCTTTTCCGAAGGCTGTCAATTTTTCATCGCCACCTTGGGCAACGACCGGCAGCAGGGCAATGCTTTTTCTTTCCGGGATTAGCGATGCCTGGATCGCACTACCCGCACCGGATGCTGTTAGGCGCCGCAGAATGCCGCGGCCCCAGATCGCTGTCGACACGATCACGACCACAGCCGCAGCACCGATTGCCAGCCACGTCTTCCTTTTCGGAGTCCACTTCGCCGCAGTCTGTGTGGACTTCAGCTTCTTGCCGAGATCGAAATCCTTTTTCAACCGCAGCAGATCATGATGAATCTCGGCCGCGCCCTGGTAACGCAGATCGCGGTTCTTGATCAGGCACTTATCAATGATTTCCTGCAAACGCTGCGGCAGTCCCGGGACCGACTCGTTCAATGCCATCGGTGCCTGCCCAAGAATCGCGTGGAATGTCACCGCCCAGGTCGGCCCAGAAAAGGCTTGCCTGCCAGTCGCCATCTCGTAGAGCAGCACGCCAAAAGAGAAAAGATCGGTGCGCGCGTCCAGCATTTCGCCGCGCGCCTGCTCCGGCGACATGTAAGCGACCGTGCCGATCGCGGCGCCAGTGTGCGTGAGCGGCGCCGTCATCGAAACCGTTTTTTCGGACGAACTCGATAGATCGGTTCCCGTCAGCTTGGCGAGGCCGAAGTCGAGAATCTTGGCATGCCCGCGCTCGGTGATGAATACATTCGCCGGCTTAATGTCGCGATGCATGATGCCTTTGGCATGCGCCGCCTGCAACGCGTCCACGATTTGGAGGGCCCAGTCGAGCAGCATGCCGAGCGGCACCGGCTTGTCGCCAATGCGCTCGCGCAACGTCTGCCCTTCGAGCAACTGCATCGCGATGAACGGATGCCCTTTGTCCTCATCAATCTCGTAAATCGTGCAGATGTTGGGATGGTCGAGCGCCGACGCCGTCCGCGCCTCGCGTTTGAAACGTTCGAGCGCGCGCGGGTCCTTCGTCGAATCTTCGGGCAGAAACTTCAGCGCGACCATGCGTCCCAGCCGAATGTCTTCGGCTTTATAGACGACGCCCATGCCTCCAGCACCTAGCTTCTCGTGAATGCGATAGTGGGAGACGATCTGGTCGCTCATGGGGGCGCGCAATCCTGAACTATAAGCGATAGGCGGATACTACTCAGTCAGCCGAGAGGGTGCAATAGCACGAGGGGTGTAAGGGGATGTTTCTAAAGTGGTAAGGTGGCAAAGTGGGAAGGTTTCAAGGTTACTGGGCTGCGAGTCGTCTCGCCACCTTGAAACTTTGAAACCTTGAAACCTGCTTTTTCCTACTTCTTCTTCCCCAGCTTGCGCGAGATCTCTTCGACAATCTTGGGGCGAAGATCGGCGAGGACGCTGTCCACGATGCTGGCGATCGCCGGGTCGGATTCGTCGCCAGACACATCTTCGGGACTTTTTTCCGCGCCCGCCGCCACAGCCATCGCCGCTGAGTCGGAAGAATCGGCCGGAGAATTCGACTCGCGAATTCTCCTCCAACTGGCCCATGCCGCCGCGGTGGTCGCTGCGAGATTGTCGCCTTCATGCCCACCCGTTTCCCGGGAAGGCTTACTAAGGCCGCCAGAGTCCTGCGCGGAAGAATTCTGTTCTGCGCCCGCTTGCGCCACCGGAGCCTCGACCTCAGGAACCGAACCGGCGGCTTCCGAAATCTTGCTTTCCGTTTCTGGCTTAAGAGTCTCGGGGGCGGGCTGCTGAGCTTGTGCTTCGATGTTTGTGGTCTCTTCCGTCCCGACGGATACTGGTTCTGCTTCTTTATCGACTGCCGACGCGGGTTCAACAGCCGGCGATTCAGAGGCCCCGGCGGCAGGAGAAACATAAGACTGCGCCGATTGGCTCTCCGAAACGTAGGCAGCGGCGACGGTTTCAAATTCCTTCACTGCCGCGCGGACCGTGTCGGTCGCGACAGCTGCAATCTCACTTAAAGTCTGCGTCGCCCCCGATGCTACCGGGGACGAAGCTTCTGGCGCCGGAGCTGTAGCCGCAGCAGTCGCTTCAACCGGCTCCGCAATCGGAGCGCTCGATTGCGCCGAGGGAATCTCCGCCGCAGGGACGGCGTAAACCGCGCGTGCTCTCTGCATCTCTTCTTCAAGAGAAATCCCCGTATCCTCTGGAGCGAGCCCGACGGCGACTGCGGTCCAGTGCGATTTGCCGGAATCCGCTGCCGCAGCAACGGCCATCGTCACCGGCACATCGGCTGGCTCGGCGTCTCGCGCTTCTCTTGCGGAATCAGTTTCTTTCTTCTCGGATTCCTGCTTGACCTCGGCAACAGCCACGGTAATGGCGTCCGTCGGCGCGCTCATGGGCGGAGCTTCCTTCGGTGCATCTTCTACTGTGGATGTCTCGACTTTTTCTTGCACCGCCTCAACTGCAGCGGGAATCGCGGCTGCCGCTGTTACAGGCTCTGCTACGGATTCAGCAGGCTGAGCCTCGCGCTCAACTTCCCGATTTTCCGGCTTCGTCTCGCGCTTGACTTCCTCGATTTTCGATTGGGCTGGTTCTTCAGCCTTGGCTCCCAATACCTTGCCCTGCACTTGGGCCGCCGCGGCAGCAAGCGCTGCGATCTCCTCAGGCGTTACGTCCTTCGGTAGGCCTTCGGGCGCCACTGCACCCAAGTCCACCTTGGGGCCCTCCGGCTTTGCTTCCGCCACCGGTCGGGCTTCAATTACCGTGCGCAAGTCTCTGTTGACCGGGTTATAGATCGCAGAATCGTCCGCTGCTTCTGGCTTTTCTTTGTTTTTCGAAGGGAACGAGATACGGTTTTTCCACCCTGAATCTTCGTCTGTCTTATCGCGCGGGACTTCCTCCAAAGCTGCCGCCGCGCGTGCCAGCCTGCCCGGCTTAGACGACTCAGGGCGGGGCACAATCTTGTCTTCCAGCTTGCTCAAGGCACTCAGTAACTCGCTGGCTTCAAAAGGTTTAATGATGAATCCATCGGCGCGGACGCGCTTCGCTTCTTCCGGCTTAAAGGGCTCGAGCTTACCGACAGTCAGAAGAACCGGGATGCGCGAGGTCTCGCCAGTTTCCTTCAGCCGCTGGCACACTTCCAGTCCGCTGTACCCGGGCATGTAAACGTCCAGGATGATCAGGTCGGGGCGCTGTTCGTTGATCCTCTTGAGCGCGGCGGAGCCGTTATTGACGGTCGTTACTTCGTATCCCGCATCCGCGAGGATCTTCCTCCCCATGTTTTGGGCGGTCACGCTGTCGTCGGCGAGCAGTATCTTCCTGGCCAAAGGTATCCTCAAATGCGGGGAGATATCGCGAAGGTAACCCGTCACACAGGCTAAGTCAATGATCCAGAAGGCAGGTAACCGGTTACCAGTGGCCAGCATCTACCGGGGTTTCTGAGGAAAAACGAGACGAAAAGGCAATTCCTCTGTGCACTCTGTGGTTGGATCTTATTTTTCGGAAGATAAATTCTCCGAGCCCTGCTAACGCTCCAGCAGAACCCCGCGTCATGGATTGCGTGCTCGATTTCCGGGCCGGGGAGTTCCCTTCATGGCCACTATCGCCTCACGAACTGCGCTATTGACTCTACCCCTGGTGCTTCTGGCTCTTTCTGTCCCGTCGGTCTCTGGGCGTTCCGCTCATCAAACCGGCGCGGCTGATCTCACGGTGCACGAGTGGGGAACTTTCACTTCCGTCGCCGACCGTAACGGCCGAGCCGTGGGATGGGAACTGTTTGACAGATCCACCGACCTGCCCGAGTTCGTCGAGCACTTGCGCAGTGCGGAAACCAAAGCCGGATTACAGGGTACGGTGCGCATGGAAACTCCGGTTCTCTACTTCTATTCGCCCACGGAGACGACGGTTTCCGTCAGCGTTTCTTTCGCGCGTGGGCTGATCACCGAATGGTATCCGCATGCCGACCGAATCAAGCCCGAGCTGAAGAAAGACTTGCTTCCCACTTCGCTCTACGATCACAATTTCAACGGCAGCATCGCGTGGAATGCAGTCACGGTCTCGCCAGGCCTCGCCGCAAACTTTCCTCATGACGAAATTGAAACGCACTATTACGCGGCGCGAGAAACTTCTTCTGCACCTGTGATCGTCAATACCCGCGCTGGAACGCAGCAGGAGAAATTTCTTTTCTATCGTGGAGTTTCTGTGACGCCCGTTCCCGTTTCGGCACAATCCGCGGCGGATGGCAAAATTGTCGTGAAAAATATAGGGGAAGACGTCGTCCCGGCGGTGATTCTCTTTGAACGCCGCGGCAACAGAATGGGTTACCGCCTCGGCGGGGCACTGCAAGGCGAAACGAGCCTCGATCCTCCCGAATTGACGTCGAACATGGAATCGCTCAGCCAGGACTTGGAGAACGTTCTCATCGCGCAAGGCCTTAATCCCGACGAGGCCCGCGCCATGATCGCGACCTGGGAATCGTCATGGTTCGAAGAAGGCAGCCGCCTGCTTTACATCGTGCCGACGCGTTTTGTGAACAGCATCCTGCCGTTGTCCATTATTCCCCCGCCATCACGGATTGTCCGCGCTTTCGTTGGCAGGCTTGAACTGATCACGCCCGCGACCGAGCAGGCCGTCGAAACCGCACTAGCCAATCGAGACCGCGTAACGATCACAAAATACGGACGCTTCCTGGGCCCCATCCTCAATGAACTCAAGCGCGAGAATCCAGGTCGCTCCGCGGAAATTGACAGGGAGCTGCTGGAAACCTACGACGAGCAGTTGGTTGAAACACCTGCGAAATAAGTTCTTTTAGGGATGACCGAAAGAATGCCCCGGCGTTGAAACGCCGGGCTATGGTCAGATGTCCCCAAAAGGGACATCGAGGAGCATTCAAGCCAAGTCTCTCAAAGCGTAGCTGCAAAAGAAAAACCCACGGAATGCAATCCGTGGGCAAAAGGCAATAAGAGAACTTGGAGGCGAGAACGAAATCCTAGAACGGATTTAGCTTCTCCAATCCCTTCTTGTGCTTCTTCTTGCTGCTCGAGAGATCCTGATCGCTCGCCGGAGCCGAATCATCCGTGCTCTTCGTCGCAGCCGATGATGATTGCTCCTGCTGGATCTCGTTTACCTGCACCGGCGGAGGTAGTGATGGGTCCGCTCCTGAGTCTGCCGGCTTTAGCTCATTCGGATCGGCCGCAGGTGCACTCGGTTTCAGTTCATTCGGATCAGCGGCTGGCGGAGCCTCGGTTCCAGCCGGGCGCGCAAAAGGCGATGTCGGAGAGTTGGCGTCCGTCGTTGACGGCACAGCCGCATCGCCTTGCCCTGGTTGCTTCACTACTTCCACGCCTATGCTGGTCTTGTCGCTGAGCCCCGCGGCGCCGAAGGTCTCATTCCTGATGACCTGGTTCGCCGCCACAGGATCGGGGTCCACCAGCGTTGGTTCACCCACCGTGGCGGCCCGAGCCACGTCCGGCCCCTTCTTGATCACGCCCATGAACCGCTGAGTCATGGAAGTCTCGCTGCGGCTGGCGATCTCGGCTTTGTTCTGCGCGACCGCGCCCTTGGTCGGACGCGGCACCGCCTGGTGCAGCGCCGTCAGGCGCTTCCTGGCGTCGTCAGAGCGGTCCATCATCGGATAGCGGGTGACGATCTTGTCGTAAGCGACCGCGGCCCGTTTAGTGAACTCGCCTATATACTTCGACTTTACCGCCTCAGGCATGCATCCACGAGGCAGACCGTGGGCATCGCAAGTCGGCGCAGTTCGAGTTCGCGTTATCTGTCCTTCATAGTTCTGTCCCAGCAGATAGAGCGCTTCATCGACCCGGCTGTACAGCGGATACTTATCCGCCAGCGACTGCAAGCGCGCGATCGACGCCGGATACGACTCGCGCAGATAGTAAAAGCGCCCGATGTCAAACTCCCGCTCGGCCAGCACCTCCTGCACTTCGAGCAGCCGCTTCTTTGCTTCAGACACAATCTTCGTGTTGTCTGGATATTGCAAAATTGCCTTGCGGTACTCATCTTCGGCACGCTTGGCGTGCGTATAATCGCGATCGGCCTTTTCCATCTGTTGATAGTGGATGTTAGCGATCTTAAACTGTGCCTCAGCCGCTTCCGGCATGTTGGGGAAGAAGATCTGGAAGTCGCTGTATTCCTGCTCAGCCTGGGCGAGAGCGGCAGTTCCACCTTCCGCGTACCAGGAATCGCCGACCGCCAGCTTGGCGCGCGCAATGTATTCCGAATCGGGATAAGTGTTGATCAGCGTCTGAAGCGTCAGGCGCGCGACGTCAAAACGGTTGCGCCGCATCGCTTCCATGGCCTTGTCGAACAGCACCTTGTCGGGCTGCTTCGATCCCACACCGGCCAATGGGTTGACGGACTTCTTGTTGGTGCAGGCAGCAGTAAGCGCCAGCAACGTACCCAGCGCGGCAATCAACGAGATTCGACGTGACATTTGGACACCTGGGATAAAGTTTCAAAACAGCAAGGTTTCAAAGTTTCAATGCTTCGAAAGTTTCAGAGCTCCATAAGGCTAGCCGGAACGTTGAAACCTTGAAACTTTGCCACCTTGAAACTTTCTTTCTCAGACTCTCTGCATCGCTGCCTCGGTCGCCGCCTTCAGCAACGCCTCGGCATTCTTCTTTGGATCGCCGCTCCCGAACACGGCGTTGCCCGCCACCAGAATTTCTGCTCCTGCCCGCACCACCTCGGCTATGGTGTCGAGCCCCACTCCGCCATCCACTTCTATGCGGTAGTTCAGTCGGCGCTCGCTGCGGATCTCTGCTAACCTCCGCATTTTGTGCAAGGTTGCGGGAATAAACTTCTGCGCTCCAAAGCCCGGATTCACCGACATCACCAAGACATAGTCCACGATGTCGAGCACTTCCGAGAGCGTCTCCACCGGCGTCGCCGGATTGATCACCACTCCCGCCAGGCAGTTGTGGCTCTTGATCAGGTGCAGCGTTCGGTTCAGGTGGCGGCAGGCCTCCTGATGCACAGACATCCAGTCTATGCCTGCATCCGCAAACACCGGAATAAACTCGTCCGGATTCTCGATCATCAGGTGGCAATCGAGCGGCAGCTTGGTCACCTTGCGAAGTGACTTCACGACAGGCGGCCCGATCGTGAGGTTGGGCACGAAGTGCCCATCCATGACGTCCACATGAATGACAGCCGCCCCACCCTCGCCTGCCGCGCGCACCTGCTCGCCCAGCCGCGCAAAATCCGCCGAAAGAATGGAAGGTGCCAGTTCGATCAAACCGGGTGCCTCAGAATCTGAGTTCAAGCCAGGGAAACGCTTCCTGAAATTTTAACACGCTGTTGCCCGGGCGAATCTCTTGTGAATGATCGAAACTCATAGTCTTAGTCCGTGGGCCCACTACAACCGGTTCGACTCTCGCGTGCTAATCTCGACCGTCGTGTCCGCACCCTCTCATCTCGGTCCGGCGGTCTCCTCGGTCACCGCGGTTTTTCTATGGGGAGTTGCCGACTTTGCCGGCGGATTCGCCTCCCGCCGAGTCAACGCCTTCGTGCTGACCGCGTTCTCACATGTGTGCGCGTTTGTCCTCATGACAACGATCGCCCTCGCCCAGGGCGGAGCGGTCCCCGATCGAGCAAGCATCCTCTGGGCGCTCGCGGCCGGTGCAATCGGAGGATTCTCGCTCGCCATTTTTTATCGTGCACTGGCCTCCGGAAAAATGGGCCTGACGGCGCCAATCTCAGCCCTCACGGGAGCGGCGATTCCCACACTCTTCGATATCGTCCTCGAAGGCGCTCCCAATCGCTGGACCATCGCTGGATTTGCCCTGGCTATCCTCGCCATCTGGCTGATCACGCGGCCCGAACCATCGTCCCAGGGCGAGGAATCCGGACGGCCCGGAGGTGTCGCCATTGCCGCCATGGCCGGGGTCGGGTTCGCCGGCTTCTACTTGTTTGTCCACCAGGCGCACGGGACTCCAGTCTGGATCGCGGCCATCTCGCGTATTGGTTCACTGACGGCGACCGGCATCGCAATTCTTGTGACGCGCGCGCCGCGTTCCCTGAACCGTCAGGCTTTGGCTCTTGGCACGTTGGCCGGCTGTTTCGACATCACTGCCAGCGCTCTGTTCATTTATGCCAGCCAACATGGGCGGCTCGACGAAGCTGTCGTCATTACATCGCTCTATCCGGCCGTGACTGTGCTTTTGGCGTGGCTCGTCCTGAAGGAGCATTTCAGCCGCTGGAAATTCGTGGGCCTGCTGGCCGCGCTGGCAGCCGTGCCGTTGATTTCAGCGGGATAAAATCATTCTATATTCCAGAACATGGAATGTTGTCCGTTTGTGACAATCGAAAGATTCTGCCATGCCCTTGCTCGAAATCCGCAATCTGACCAAGGTTTTCGCTAACGCCGAGTCTCCCTTCGCCGGAAAGTCGCGCGGTGAAATACGCGCTGTGGATAACGTTTCCCTCGACATCCAGCAAGGCGAAACCCTCGGCCTGATCGGCGAATCCGGCTCCGGCAAGAGCACGCTGGGACGGTTGATCCTGCGACTTATCGAGCCCACTTCCGGCGCGATCCTCTTCGAAGGCCGCGACCTGTTGAATTGCGGCGGCAGCGAGATGCGCCACCTGCGGCGCGATATGCAGATCATCTTCCAGGATCCTTTTGCTTCGCTCGATCCGCGTTTTCGCGTGGAAGACATCATTGCCGAGCCACTGATCGTTCATCGTGGCTCGGGTGGGGAGAGCCGCGACTTAGAGCCTGACCTGAGCAAGCGAAGCGTGCCGAACGGGCTGTCCGGTCGCGCGAAGCTCGACTGCCGTAGTCGTGTCGCCGAACTCCTTCGCGCGGTCGGCCTCGACGACTCCGCGCGCACGCGTTACCCGCACGAGTTTTCGGGCGGACAGCGCCAGCGCATCGGCATCGCCCGCGCCCTCGCGCTGCGTCCCAGGTTCATCGTGTGCGACGAGCCCGTCTCCGCCTTGGACGTTAGTGTCGGCGCGCAGATCGTCAACCTGCTCCAGCAACTCCAGCATGACTTCGGCCTGACTTACCTTTTCATTTCCCACTCGATGCCGGTAGTCCGCTATCTCTCGACCCGAATCGCGGTGATGTACCGCGGCAAGATTGTCGAGATCGGCGATACCGAGCAGATCGCGGAACGCCCGGCGCACACCTACACACGCACGCTGCTGGAAGCGACTCCGCAGTTCGCGATTTGAGCTGTGAGCCATGAGCGATGAGAGTTAGATCGAATATGCCTACATCCAACAAGAGTGCTCGGCTGCTTGCCGTTATTGCTGTCATAGCTCATAGCCCGCCTGTCCCAAGTATTGCAACCAATTGCGACCGCCACTACTCCAACTTTATTTTGGAGAGAATTTGGCGACCACGAATTCCGCAACCTTCGCCGTTGCCGCTGCGCGGGAGTCCCGCTCGATCCGTGATCTGGCAGAACTGACGGTTGGCTTCGGCGCTATCATCGCTGTCCTCTGGCTGCCGACGCGGGAGCAGTTGGTCTTCGCTCCCATCGCGCTACTCGGGCCGCTTGTGCTGGTTCTGCTGCGCCGCCCGGCTTTGGCCGAACTCGGCCTTCACCTGCGCGGATTCATTTCTTCGCTCTGGATTCTTCCCGCAGCCGTCGCATTCTCGATGGTCAGCATTTTCGCCGCTCAGAAAGCGGGCATGTTTCACTCGCTCTATCAGGCTGACCTCACCCACGTCGGCGGATACGTCCTGTGGACCATTTACCAACAGTTTCTCTTGCAGGATTACTTCATGCCGCGTCTCACGCGCGTATTAAGCAGCGATGTGGCCGTCATGGGCGCCGCATTGTTGTTCGCGGTCGCCCACCTCCCAAATCTTCCATTGGCCCTGGCGACGCTGGTGTGGGGCGCCGTCTCCTGCGCGCTCTTCCGCCACTACCGCAGCATCTACGTTCTCGGCCTCGCCCAGGGATTGCTCGGACTATGCTTCGCCGTCTGCATTCCAGATGCGCTGCACCATCACATGCGCGTGGGCTTGGGATATCTGCACTACCGGCCTTAGGCGTTGGGTCTTGGGTCTCAGGTTTTTCGTTCCTCCGGCTACCGCATAGGAATCAGCTTCGGGCAGCGAGGAACATAGATCGAAACCTGACCCCTAAGACCCAAGACCTAAGACCTCCCCTAAAACCACCACGACCATAGCCAATCCACAAAAGTATGTGTGATTCCCGACGCAGCGACGCGCCTGTTCTCGCGCCACGCCCGGCCATAGAAGATTCCGGCGATACTTGCCAGAAGAACGTAGCGCCAGTTGAAGTGGGCCGACCGTTTGTTGAAGTGCGACAGACCGAACAGCATGGAAGCGATGATCAGGGCGGCGGTTCTGCCCAGGCGCCGTTCAAGCAGATTCTGCACCCAGGCGCGAAAGAAAAGTTCTTCCGGCACAGCTACGAATACAAAAATCCCTGCCCATGTCCACAGCGCTTTCCCCACAGCAGGCACATTCGCGTGCGGATGAATAAACCCCAGCGCGATTCCCAGTACGAGCACCGCCGGAGCGAAGAACGCAAGTTCTCGCAGGCCACTCTTCCAATCGTTCCAGCGAAAATGGAAATCGAATCCCGTGCCGCTCAGCCGCCGGACGCCAAGAAACGCATACAGCCCCGCATCCACCAGCAGCAGGTTTCCTAAGCCACGCAGGCCGTTGGGCCAGGCTGCGTCGAACCAGCGCAAATCAACCGCCAGTCCCAGCGTCAGCAGAATGAACGCATCGCGCCAGTTGCCCCGCTGCCCCGGATCAGCCTTAGCCGCCCGCTCCAGCAGCCAGGCCATCGCCACCGGCCAGACGGCGTACATCACGAACCATTCCCACCGCAGCATGTGCTGAGAAATTGCAAGCGCGGCGTATGGCAGAACCAGCACGACCGGCGCCGCAAGCCGCAACGCAGCCGGCCATCGCGCGATGGCCTGAGCTACCCGCTCCGCCGCGAACCCGAAGGCCAGCGCCGGCAAAAGCTCTGCCACCAGCACCGCGGCGGCGACAGGCGTAGCGTTCGTCATGCTGTCATCTTAAACAGGCCTATAGGGAACAGGTCTATGTGGCGCGAGGCATTCCCTTCGACAAGGTAGGGCAGGCTCTGCCCGACGAGGCCGAATAGTGGATCTGCATGCGGACTGAAAACACTGGATTTCCATTGTCACTCCAGCCATGCCCCAGCTAGAATTCCGTGGATTCATCCCAGGAGGATTGATGGCTGCCGCTCCCGTCCCGCCAGTTTCCACTCCCGCTTCGCCGACTCCCGCCTTATCCGAGGGCGAGCGGCTCATGGATACGTTTATCGCGCCATCGAAGACCTTCACCGATCTGCGCCGCAGCGCGCAGTGGTGGGCGCCTTGGCTGGTGATTGCCCTTCTGTCGCTGATTTCGATTTATGCGATCGGAAAGCAGGTCACTTTCGAGCAGGTCACCAAGAACACCATTTCGCACTCGAAGCGAGCCGACCAGTTCGACAGGCTTCCGCCCGAAACTCAGGCGAGTCAGCTTGCGACGCAAAGTAAAGTTTTCGCGATCATCGCATATTGCAATCCGATTGTGCTCCTGCTTTTCGCACTGCTCGCCACGCTGCCGATATGGATGACGTTCAAGTTCGCTCTCGGCGCAGAAACGTCGTTCAGCCAAGGCTTCGCCATCACAATGTACGCTTGGCTGCCCGGGGCAATTGGAGCGATTCTTTTAACGATTGCGCTTTTTGCGGGCGTGAATCCGGAAGGTTTTGACATCAACAATCCAGTCGGAGTGAATCTCGCCTACTATCTCGATCAGGACACAACCGGAAAATTTGTCCGCACCCTGGCATCGGCGCTCGATGTCCTTACAATTTGGTCGCTGATCTTGATCGGAATTGGATATTCCTGCACCAGCAAGGTAAAACGCTCGACGGCGATCATCACCGTCGTGGCGTGGTATCTCGGCTACAAGCTGTTGGCCGCGGGACTCGCAACTCTGGGCTAAATCATCCGGCAATGGATTCGATAGCCTGAACTAAGTCGGTTGGAAGCTTCAATTCAAGACTGGCCAGGTCCTGTTTCATGTGCTCGGCATTCGACGTGCCGGTCATCGGGGTCATTCCAATCTGGCGTGCGAAGGCGAAAATTACCTGCGCAGGAGTTGCGTCGAGTTTGGCTGCAATTTCCCCGAAAGACGGATGTTCTATCACTCCCCGATTCGCCGTGAGCAGCGAAAATCCCTGATAGGCGATTTTGTGTTCTTTGCAGAACCCACGCACTTCGCGGTCCCAGCCATAGTGCGCGAAGCATCGGTTCTGTACGAACTTGGGAAGTTCCGGGCCGCCCGCCTTCATTTGCTCCAGATGTTCCAGGCCGACGTTGCTGACGCCGAGCAGTTTCGTTCGTCCCGCATCCCGCTCGTCGCGCATGGCTTGCCAGGCTTCGGCATCGTGTTCGGTCCAGCCATCATTCGAGATCGGCCCGTGCAAGACGAAGCTGTCAACATGGTCTGTGCCGAGATGTTCCAGCGAACTCGCCAATGACTGTGTCACCTGAATTGCCCGGGGCGCAGCGGGATCGTAGGGCAAGCGATGGTCCTGTCCGCGCTGGTAGGTGTATTTGGTTTGCAGAAACAAGTCGTCGCGCGTAACAATGCCCGCGCGATAAGCCGCGCTGAGCCCTTCGCCTACTCCAGCCTCGAAGTAGTGGCGGCGCTGATTAGCCGTATCAATCGCGCGAAATCCCGCACGCAGCGCCAGTTCGGTGAGCGCTGCCGTGCGCTCCTCTTTCCAGGCAGTGCCATACAGGAAAGCCGGAATGATCGCAGATGGCATCGCCGCCATTGTGCCATGACTGAAACTCTGACGGTGGCCCATTCAAGCCGGCCTTTGGCTTGAGTGGGATTGAAAGGGCACTCATGTGGGCACAGCCACCCTTGGGCGTCCCGAGCACAGCTCGGCAATTCGTTGATCATCGGTCTTTGGAGCTTTTTCTGTGCGCGGAGGTATATCCTTGACTGCCCAGGAGGATATCCATGAAACAGATTCTCGCCGTCATCGTTCTAAGCCTGTGCGCGACCTTCGCGCTCGCCCAGAATTCGGCGCCTGCTGCGAAAGCCGCTGCGCCCGCTGCTCCAACCAAAGATCCGGTTGCGACCTCGCTTCGCATGTTGGTGCAGCGCTCGCAAAACAACATCGTCGGCGCGGTCGAAGCCATGCCCGCTGACAAATACGGCTACAAACCGACGCCGGACCAAATGCCATTTGCGCATCTCGTCGTCCACATTGCTGAGTCCAACAATGGGCTCTGCTCCAAAGTCGCCGACGTCCCGGCACCGAAGGTGGATGGACTCAAAGAAACCGACTCCAAAGAGACGCTTGTCGCCGCAGTCAAGGCGTCGTTCGCATTTTGCAACGAGGCGTTGGCTAAAATGGACGACTCGAAGCTCGGAGACAGCGTTGAATTTTTCGGAGGCCGCCAGTTCCCCCGCGCGATGGGAGCGCTTGGCCTAGCCAGTGGATGGGCCGACCACTACGGCGCAGCTGCGATGTATCTGCGATTGAATGGCATCCTGCCACCAACGGCGCAGCCGAAGAAGTAGCGGACCGTTAGCAATTGGCAATTGGCAATTGGAGGTTGCCAACTGGCGGAAGTAATTCGGTCGTGTTGAAAGCCGCGAAGCGGCGATAGAATGCAGCCCACGGCGCAAGCCATGGGTTTGCGAAGGAACGACCCGTTAGCCCCGAAGGGGCGAAAGAGACGTGCGTCGCACGCACGAATCGTTATTTAATTTGGACGAATTCCCCAGATGGAACCGGTTGCGGTCCGGCCAGCGCAGGCGTCTGCGGCGCTCTCCACGCATCGAAGATCGACACCTGGTGCACGCACGAAACCGTACAGTTGGGCGCACAGCTTTTTTCGGTGAGATATTCGCGGCGGATGTCGTCGCGCGTGTAGGTTTCAAGCGGAACTCCCGGATATCCGCGCTGCTGCGAGCAGTAGTGCACCAGCCCGTTTTCGCAGATGTAAAGATAGCGCGCGCCCGCGCGGCATCGCCAACCGTTCGGCAGGCCCTTCGCAATGTTGTCCTGAAAGCCGTGGATGCGGGTGAAACTGCTTTTTTCGAGCGCCTGCATCTCGTGATAAATGTGCCGCTCTTCGTCGTTCAGCGGCTGAAGCTGTCCACTGTCGTCGTGAATAATGCCGATCGTCGAAGTGAAACCCAGTTCGACCGCGCGCTTGCCGATTACCAGTGCATCCTGCGGATGCGGAATGCCTCCGCCCACCACCGAGTTGATGTTCACGTGAAAGTCGGCGTGCTCGGCCAATAGTTGCAGCTTCTTGTCGAGGACTTTCAGGCTCTTCTTCGAGACTTCGTCAGGATTCACGTTGTCGATGGAAATCTGGAGCCACTCGAGTCCGGCGCGGTTCAGCCGCTTGATGCGGTCGGGAACCAGAAAATATCCGTTCGTGATCAGGCCCGCAATCATGCCGTTGGCGCGAATACGCCGGATCACATCGTCAAGCTCGGGATGCATCAGCGGCTCGCCGCCGGAAATCGTCACCACAGAAGTCCCGAGCGCGCCCAGTTTGTCAATGCGCCGGTACATTTCGTCGAGCGGCACCGGCTTCGAAAAATCGTCGAACTCGTTGCAATAGGTACACGCCAGGTTGCAGCGCCGCATCGGGATGATGTGCGCCAGCAGCGGATGGTCCGTCGAAGCGAGCGCCTCGACGGCCATCTTCGCCCCGCGCAGGTTGCGGTGCACAGCCTTGGCCCGCCGTCGCAAAGTCGTAAGAGCAGAAGGCATTGTTCGCGTTACTTCTATTACAACACAGAGGTGCAGCCATTGCAGGCGAGGGTAACAGCGTTCGGCGAAATCGCGGGTCTGAACGGTGCGAAACATCGCTTAGTCAGATTGTAGGGTTCCTATTTCTTTAGTTGGCTTTTGGGTGGCGCAGCGCTTCCAGCGCTGCGCTAAGGTTTTTTCAATGGAGGCTTTAGCCGCCGGGGTGAAATGCCGCGAGAGACACCCCGGTTTCAGTAGCACGTTCAGGAAAGCATTTCGTGCCCGGCTTTTTGCAGCAGATCGAGCGCAGCGCCTCGGAATTCTTCCTGGACCAAAACATAATCTGTGTCATAGGTCGAGATCGCGAAGATCGGAACACCGTTCGATGAGAGCGGCTCGATGAATGACAGCAGCACTCCGGTGAGTGAAAAAGGAAACGGGCCTTCGAGCTTGAAACAAGTCCAGCGCAGCGGCGGCCTGATTTCGGACGGAACGTTCTCGATCGTGCAGACGATTGAGAGTTCTTCGCTTGTTCGAGTGATGCACGTGAACTCGCCCTTCATTGCCCAGCCGGGCACAGCCGCATCCGGCGCGAGCCGTACAATCGCGAACAAGCCGGACAACATTCGGAACTTGAGGTGCAGCTTTTGCGGACTCACCCTTCCACCGCTTTTCTAACAGCCGCCCGTGCAAGCAACCGCGTTGAATCCAGTGTCGGCAACGGCGAGGCTTCCGGGGTAACGAGCAACGGAATCTCCGTGCACCCCAGCACGACCGCGTCGCAGCCCTCGTCTTTCATCGCCCGAATCACTTCCACGTAATACGCCAACGATCGCGGAAGAAACTGCCCATTCACCAGTTCGTCGAAGATTACCTGGTTAATACGCTGCCGTTGTTCCCCGCCCGGCACACGATAGTCAATCCCCGCCGCCTTCAACGCTTCGCGATAGACCGGCCCTTCCATCAGATACCGCGTGCCAAGTACCGCAAGCCGCTTGTATCCGCGATGCTTCGCCTCTTGAGCGACTACGCGGGCAATATGCAGCCATGGACGCGGCGATCGATGCTCGACCAGATCGAAGCACTGATGAATCGTGTTGTCGGGGCAAATCAGGAAATCGGCGCCGGCCTTCGCGCACTTGTCGGCCGAGGCCAACATCAACTGGGCGACGCCCGCCCAATCGTCCGCGTCGACGCACTTCATGTATTGCGCGAGCGAAAACGAATGCAGCGACACCTCCGGATGATCGTGCCGCCCCAGCATCTGTGATCCCTCAATCGAGATCGTGCGATAGCAGAGCGCGGCTCCTTCGGTGCTGCACGCGACGATGCCGATGTTTAACATCATTTCCCAGTTGCCAGTACCGGCATCCCTTCACATCCCCGCGCCCAGCGTTTTGTCATTCCCAGCAGCCTTGCCGAGCCGAAAGGCGAGCCCCGAGCGAAATCGAGGGGGAGGAACCTGCTGTTGCCGGCGCTGCCCCCACTGCGTAAGGGCTTGCCGCTCGATGTCTCTTCTCGAACTCCTCGCGCGTGCAGATCGTCTTCACATCGACAACCCGGTCGATCGCGAGGATTCCGTCCAGATGGTCGATCTCATGCTGCAAGAGTTCCGACAAGTCGTCCTTGGCACTGGCACGAATCTCGCGCGTCTTGCCTTCCAGATTCTGATAGCGCACGGTAATGTCCCGATGCCGCTCCACCTGCATGAAGATTGAAAGAAAGCTCAGGCACGCGTCCCAGACAACGATTTTCTCGCTGCTGCGCTCGATAATTTGAGGATTAATAATCGGCCACGCTTCCGCTCCCGGTAGCTTGAGAAAGATCAAGCGCTTCAGCACTCCAAGCTGCGGGGCGGCAATGCCGCGCCCATAGCCTGTTTCAGCGCGCCAGTAGGCGAGAGTATCGGCGAGATCGGTAACCAGGCCGCGTATCTCGGATGCCCCCGGATCGCTTACGCGCTCAGCCTTCTGCCGCAGAATCGGATCGCCGAGTTGTAGGACAGGACGAACAGGCATAAGAACTCGCTATCTCGCTGCCGCGGCATCGAACAGGCCGAGCAATTCCAGCTTCTTTTCCGCAGGCAAGAACGACGCTTCAAACGAATTGCGCGCCAGTTCGCGAAGGTGCTCGTCTGTAAATCCAAACGTGTCCTGCGCGAGCTGATACTCCCGTGCCAGCGAAGTTCTGAAAAGCGCAGGATCATCCGTGTTCAGCGTGACCATCACGCCCTGATCGAAAAAATTTCTGACCGGATGTTCCGACACCGACTTGCAAACTCCCGTTCTTACATTGCTCGTGATGCAAATTTCTACCGGAATCTGCCGCTGCGCGAGTTCTTCTACCAGATCGGCGTCGCGCGCAGCAGTATAGCCGTGGCCAATGCGTTCGGCGCGCAGATTGAGCGCGCCCCACACCGACTCTGGCGGCCCAGTCTCGCCCGCGTGCGCAGTGAGCCGCAGTCCATGATCTTCGGCGTACGCGTAAACGCCGCGAAACAATTCGGGCGGAGCTTTCTGCTCGTCACCCCCGATTCCCACCCCAACCACATGCCGGTCCCGATAATGCACCGCCAGCTCGAAAACATTCTGCGCCGCTTCCACTCCGAAGTGACGGGTAGCGTCAAAAATCCATAACAGCGAAACGCCGAAATCCCGCGCCCCCCGGGCGCGTCCGCGCTCCAGCCCTTCGAAGATAGCGGCGAAATCCTGCTTGCGGAAGAGGCACACGCCAACTGCGACATAGACTTCCGCGTGCAGCACGTTTTCGTCTTTTAACTGCTGCATCAGCCGGTATGCAGCCAACTCATAGTCGTCCGGCCCGCGCAGATGCGCGCTCACTTCCTTGAACGCCATCAAAAAGCTTGGGAAATCGGAATAGCGATAGAGCGCTTCGGTTTCAGCGAGAGTGGTCGCATCTGAGTGACGGCGGCGTAATTCGAGCAGCGTCGCCGGAGTGACCGCACCCTCCAGATGCAGGTGCAATTCGGCCTTGGGAAGCTGACGGATAAAGGCGTTCGGCTGGCGTTCTACGGCAACAGGCATTGCTCGATTGTAGATGGCAGTCCCCAGATTTGCGAGAGAGGCGGGCGACTCGTTTTGCAATTTTTCGTTTACAATCCGGTGTTCTTTTCCTGCTTTTTAGTCAAAGATAAGGAGACTCCGATGAATCGACCGATCGTCTGCCTTTTTGCAATTGCGGGAACGTTTGCGGTGTCCGCCGTTGCGTGGGCCGAGCCGTCCGCTCCCCAGGTGAAAACGCTTGCAGGTGTCGTTGAGGGGAAAGACGATGGCACCGTCCGCTCATTCCTCGGAATTCCTTACGCGCAGCCGCCGGTTGGTGATCTGCGCTGGAAAGCTCCTGTGGCTCCCGCGAAGTGGAAGGGCGTTCGCAAGGCGACCGAATTCGGCCCGCACTGCCTCCAAGGCAATCCATACGGCGATATGGTGTTTCGCGACTCCGGCGGCAGCGAAGATTGCCTGTCGCTCAACATCTGGGTTCCGTCGAATCCGTCATCAAAAAAATTGCCGGTGATGGTCTGGATCTACGGCGGCGGCTTCGTTGCCGGGGCCACCTCCGAAGGCCGTCAGGACGGCACTCACCTCGCGCAGCAAGGCGTGATCGTCGTTTCGATGAACTATCGTCTTAACGTTTTCGGGTTTCTCGTGCATCCGCAATTGGCGAAAGAATCGCCCCACGGCGCTTCCGGCAACTACGGCCTAATGGATCAACTCCTCGCCCTGCACTGGGTGCACGACAACATCGCCGCGTTCGGCGGCGATCCCGGCAATGTCACCATTTTTGGAGAGAGCGCCGGATCGTTTTCCGTGAGCGCGCAAATGGCTTCGCCGCTCACCAAAGGCCTGTTCAACAAAGCGATCGGCGAAAGCGGCGGGGCATTTTCGCGAAGCGGCCTCTCGTTCGATTTGCTGGCCATGCGCGAAGAAAAGGACAGCAAGCTGGTCAAAGACAAACTTGGCGTCTCGACTCTCGCTGAAATGCGTGCGCTCCCGGCCGAAAAGCTGCTCGATATTTTCGGGAAAGCGGGGCCCGATGCCTTCGCCTTCGGCCCCAACATCGACGGATATTTCCTGCCCGACTCCGTTCCCGCAATCTTCGCGGCAGGGAAGCAGAACGATGTTCCTCTGCTCGCCGGATGGAACCACGACGAAGACAGCTTCGAGGTCGGCCCGGAGAAGCCGACCGCCGAGAGCATGAAGGCGATGGCCGAGAAGGATTTCGGTGACAAGGCGCCGGAGTTCCTCAAGCTCTATCCCACGGATACGCCGGAGCACACCATGCGCTCCGCCGAAGACTATGCCGGCGACAAGTTCATCGCGCTTTCAACGTGGGCCTGGATCGAGGCGCAGAGCAAGACTGGCAAGCATGTGATTTATCGCTACCGCTTCGATATGTCCCCGCCCGCCACCGGTCCGAATCATCCGAATAGCGCCGCGTATCACTCCGCTGAAATTGAATACGTCTTCGGACAGCTCGATTCCAAGGCCGGAGTCCCGTGGCGCACCGAAGACCGCGCTCTCAGCGAACAAATGATGAAGTACTGGTCCAACTTCGCCAAGAATAGTGACCCCAACGGCCCCGGACTGCCGAAGTGGCCCAAGTACATCTCAGCCGACGGGTGGCCTGTTATGTTCCTGAGCGACAAACCCGAAGCGCACAAGGATGAGTTGCGGGAGCGCTATGTGTTTTTGGAGTCCGTGTGGAAGAAGTAGGGCTACGGCGCGAGGTTTTGAGAAGACGGCAGTAGTAAGTTTCAGTGCTGCGAGAGAGGCTCGGGAAGGTCGTCGCGAATTTCGATTTCCGCAACATCTCCGGTATGCGTGTTGTCCGTCGGCGGCAAGTAGTACACGACCACCCGCATACCCTCCAGATGATGACAAAGGGTAAAGTGGTCAGCTCCATACCAGAGCGTGTCGGAGAATCCTGAGGCAAAGCCGCCTTTGCGGAGGAACGTTAAAGATCGGCCGCCCCGATCGACAACGAGTTTCCAGTCCTCACCTTTGTCTCCGCAGGTGACGGCTTTTACGCTGCCTTGGACGACTTGTGCGTCCTTGGGTGAAACTGCAAGAATCGCATCTGCCGTGGAACGCTGCCCGGCTGGCACGTTGTTCCAGAGTTCGACGGCTTCGTTGTGGTCAGGTCCCTCCCAGCGGTCCGCAACAAACCTGGCCGTGGCGGCAGCCTCGCTGCCTTTGCCCATGAGAAGGAGAATCCGGCCCGTCAGGAGATGATATCCGGCGCGGGTGGGTTCCAGTTCCTCAGCCTTGCGCGACATCAGGAGGGCGGCATTGAGGTCATTCTCGCGCACAGCCAGTCGCGCCAACTGTACATAGCCGGGAGCGAATTCCGGATTCACCTGGAGCACTTTTCCAATCGTGGCTCCAAAGGTATTCATATCGTTCACGGTGTGTGAATTGGCCAACGAAGACAGCATAGTCTTCGCAAAGAGAGAAAGATAAAGGTTCTGGTCCAAAGCGAAGGCTTGAGAAAACTCACTCGTTGCCTCGGCATCTTTTCCATCGGCAAAATCCAGGAAGCCCATATTTTCATGTGCCAGACCGAGCTTGGGGTCGTCCTTCAATGCTTGCTCATTGAGGGCCCGCGCCCCTTTCGGATCGTGAAGCCAGAGATGATAGCTTCCCAACTCCGCTCTGGTTTCAGCCATGCTTAGGGTTTTAACCACGAATTGTTTTTCGTTGATCCCGGGACCGCCCTTAAGGACGGTTGCGCGGAAGGGTTGAGGCATCCCGTCAATAGAGCCTACCCAGAGGTAGTTGCTAAAGGCCTTGTCCATCTCTTTGGGTTCGCCGAATGCCTGGCGGAAAGCCTTGCCCTGTTCCATCCCCTGCTGAAGCAGGGAGAGAAACAGATCAAGCTTTTTGCCTCCCTCCATGCCCTGCCCGTAGATCAGGAAATGAACCAGTGCCCACGACTCCGCATAAAAAAACTCCGTACTGTAGAGAGAAGAGCGGGGAGTTACCGACATCAACTGTTCGATAGTGTTGAGCGCATGGCTGTGCAGGACCCGCGAACGTACCGTCGGCGCTCCAAGGAAAATCTTGTGTTCCTCAAAGCGGGTGTATCCGTAAAACTCCGCGGCGCCCTCATCCAGCCAGGTAGGCAACCAGCGGAAGTTCATATTCAAGATGTGGTGGGTGTACTCGTGGTAAACGACCTCTTTCGCTCCGTTTCCGCCGAAGGTGTCAAGACGCACCAATGCGAATTGCTTTTCCCATCCATGGTTAAACAGGCCAGCGATGTGGTCTGCTCCGCGCAAGCCGGGCACGAGCGACTCTGCCGTCTCCACATCTCGCACTGCAAAGACAAGGAAGGAGGCGCCCGAATCGAGCCTCGCACCCGGCAGGCGATTGGCGAAGACCCATCGGAGTTCTTCGAATTCACGCGCGACCTTCAGAGCGTTCTCGGTCGAGCCGTTTGTGAGCACACGGAAGTGAGGACTTCGGATTTCTGTCCAAGCTTTGTCAGATGTGGCGGCAGCGGACGGGACCAGCAGAGGTAGGGATAGAGCGACGGCCAGAAACCAAAAGGAATACACCATTACGCGACGATGCTGCCCCATTTTCCCCGACCCGTCAATATAACTTGAGATACGGCACCCGTCGGCCAGGGGGCTGCAGCGACTGTCGTGAACGGCTTATCGCTTCGCGAACTCGCTCCGATGCCGGCTATAGAAAATGTAGATGAGCAAACCCAGCGCGAGCCAGATCACAAATCGCAGCCACGTGATCAGCGTAAGCCCGAACATCAATCCACCGCATAGCAGGACGGAAATCAGCGGGAACCACGGCACAAACGGGACACGGAACGCACGCTTGCGGTCGGGCTGCTTGCGGCGGAGGAAGATCACTCCCAGCGAAACCAGAACGAAGGCAAACAGCGTCCCGATATTTGCGAGGTCGGCGGCGTCCCCGATGTCCACCAGCCCGGCGGGAATTCCCACGGCGAAGCAGGCGATCCACGTGGACCAGTGCGGCGTCTTATATTTCGGATGCACCGCGGAGAAAAGTTTAGGCAGCAAGCCGTCGCGGGACATTGCATACCAGATGCGCGCCTGGCCGTATTGAAACACGAGCAACGAAGAGATCATGCCCGTGAGCGCCCCGATCACGATGACCGAACGGAAGAACGGATGTACACCGAGATATTTCATGGCGTAGGCCACAGGCGCTTCGGCGGCCGCGCCGGAAACGAAGGTCGTGTATTTCATCATGCCGAGCAGCACGATGGCGACGCCTACATACAGCAGCGTGCAAACGATCAGGGACATGATGATGCCGAAGGGCAAATCCTTTTGCGGATTGCGCGATTCCTCGGCGGCGGTGGAGACAGAATCGAATCCGATATAGGTGAAGAAAACGATGGCCCCCCCAGTGACGATTCCGGCGAAGCCCGAGGGCGCGAAGGGAGTCCAGTTCGCGGGCTTTACCAGCATTGCGCCGACGACCAGGAACGTCAAGATGGCGCCGATCTTGACTATCACCATGATGTTGTTGGTCGACGCGGATTCCTTCACTCCGCGCACCAGCAGCAGCGTGAGA
>DATAUY010000263.1:0-4233 GCA_036268025.1 Candidatus Sulfotelmatobacter sp.
TTGCCGGCTTCGGCTTCTTTGTCGCCGACCACCAGCATGAAGGGAACTTTCTGCATCGCGTGCTCGCGGATTTTGGCGTTCATCTTTTCGTTGCGGGCATCGACTTCGACGCGAACGTTTGATTCGCGAAGCTGAGACGCAACTTTGTTCGCGTACTCGACGTGGCGCTCGGCAATTGGGACCAGGACAACTTGTATCGGTGAAAGCCATACTGGGAATGCTCCGGCGTAATGCTCTATCAGCACGCCGAAGAAGCGCTCGATGGATCCATAGAGCGCGCGGTGCACCATGACTGGCTGCTTGCGGGTGCCGTCTTCGGCGACGTATTCGAGGCCGAATCGCGCCGGAAGGTTGAAGTCGAACTGCACGGTTGAAAGCTGCCACAGGCGGCCGATCGCATCAACTAACTTGATATCGATTTTCGGGCCGTAGAAGGCGCCTTCGCCGGGAACGGTTGTGTACTCGATGTTCAGCCGCTTCAGAACGTTTTCGAGAGATGAAGTGGCGAGCTTCCACTGCTCTGCCGATCCTACGAAACTCGCGCCCTGCGCCGGGTCCCACGTGGAAAGTTCAGTCACGAATTTATCGAATCCGAAATCGTGCAGCGTGTCGCGCGCGAACTCCAGGCACGCGGCCATCTCATCTTCAATCTGATCGGGAGTGCAGAAAATGTGGGCGTCGTCTTGGGTGAAGCCGCGCACCCGCAACAGGCCGTGCATCACGCCCGAGCGCTCATACCGATACACCGTGCCCAGCTCGCCCAGCCGCACCGGCAAATCGCGATACGACTTCAGCGAGTCCTTATATATAAGAATGTGGCCGGGGCAATTCATCGGCTTCAGGCGATACTCGGCGTCGTCGAGCTCCATCACGTCAAACATGTTCTGCGCGTAGTGGGCCTCGTGCCCCGAGGTCTGCCAGAGATGTTTGCGCATGACGTGCGGTGTGTACACCAGCGAATATCCGCGCCGCAGGTACTGGTCGCGCATCCAGTCCTCCATCTCTTTGCGGATGATGCCGCCCTTGGGATGCCAGAAAATCAGCCCCGGGCCCGCGAGCTCCTGAATGGAAAACAGATCGAGCTGCTTGCCGAGCACGCGATGGTCGCGCTTCTTGGCCTCTTCGATCTGATGCAGGTACGCGTCGAGGTCCTTTTTCGAAAAGAACGACGTGCCGTAAATGCGCTGCAGTTGCGGATTCTTCTCGTCACCGAGCCAGTACGCGCCGGCGATGTTCAATAGCTTGAATGCTTTTATTTTGCCGGTCGAAGGGATGTGCGGCCCGCGGCAGAAGTCGAGAAACTTGCCAGTCTTGTAAATCGAAATTTTTTCATCGGGCTTGGTGAACTGCTCGATGAAGTGGCACTTCATGAAGTCGCCTTCACTCTTGAAGCGCTGCAAGCCTTCATCGCGAGGCAGAAATTCGCGCGCGTAGGGCAGGTTCTGCTGCACCAGCTCCCGCATTTTCTTTTCGATTTTTTCCAGGTCCTCGGGCGTGAACGGAGTCTCACGATAAAAATCGTAAAAGAATCCGCTCTCGGTCGCCGGGCCGTGGCCAAGCTTGGTCTCCGGAAAAAGCTCGAGCACCGCCGCCGCCAGCAGATGCGCCGACGAATGCCGATAAACTCCCAGCGCCTCGGGGTCTTTGTCCGTGAGGATGCGAAGGTCGGTGTCTTTTTCAAGTGGACGGGTGAGGTCGATGAGGGTGGAGGTGTCTTGTGTGGGGCGGGCGCCCTCGCCCGCCGGGTCGCCGTTGCTGGAAATTTTCGCCGCGATCGCCGCATCCGCCAGCCGCGGACTGATCGACTTCGCGACATCGAGTGCGGTCGAGCCCTGAGGCACTTCCTTCACGCTCCCATCAGGGAGCTTGATGTGAATGGTTTCTGGCATGGAAAGTTCAGTTTATGGGAGGTAGGAAGAGGGGTCAAACCAACGCGGGGGTGAGAACATGACGGGATGGAATATGCACCCTTAGGCTTCAGGGAACGCGAGGCCCCTCAACCTTGTCATGACAGGTCGTGCAAAGTGAAACCAGATTCTTCTTCCAGTTTTTCCCGCCATTCTTCAGAGCGATGATGTGATGTCGCTCCCGAGCGGGTTGCTGACACCTACTACAAAGGAGAATGGTCATGAATCAGCATGTCAAAAACGTGGTCTTGGTGCATGGAGCTTTCGCCGACGGTTCCGGCTGGAAAGCAGTTGCTAACATCCTCAAGAATGATGGTTACAAGGTGTCGATCCCGCAACCTCCCGAGACCTCCTACGCGGACGACCAAAAGTACACGAAGGCCGCAATCGACGCCATGGGCGGCCCGGTGGTTCTCGTGGGCCACAGTTATGGCGGGTCCATCATCACCGAGGCCGGCAATCATCCAAACGTTGCGGCACTGGTCTACATTTCTGCATTTGCGCTCGATGAGGGTGAGAGCTGTGCGTCGATCGAAGAGGCCCTACCGCAAGCGTCCAAGGCGTTCAAATCGGACGCGAATGGCAACTGGTGGATCGACGAAGCGCATTTCGTGGCCGACTTCGCAGCGGACATCCCACGGGATGAGGCAGAGTTCATGGCTATAGCACAGGTGCCGATTTCTACTGAAGCGTTCACCCATCAGGTTAAGAATCCAGCCTGGAAGCACAAGCCCACCTGGTACATGGTGGCGACCGAAGACCGATCAATCAATCCGGAACAGGAGCGCATGATGGCGAAGCGCGCCAAGGCCAAGACGGTCGAAGTGAAGTCGAGCCATGTGGCCTACACATGTCTCATCCGAAAGAAGCAGCCAAGCTCATCGAAGAGGCTGCCGCCTCCGCACGGATCAACGTAGCCGCTGAGAGAACAGCCATGGCCGCGTTTTCGCGCAGCTGAAGAACGCGGCCGAGAAAGGCTTGAGCAAAGTAGGACTCGCGCGCATGCGTTCCTATGAAGAGAAGAACATCACCTCGCCGTCGCGCTCTATAGAAATCGAAGCCAGGAGCGTGAATCATGACCGAATCAGCGGCGCACATGCGGGTCATCGAGGAAACGTCTGCGTACTGGCGGGTCGTGTTCGATTACCCGCCTTTCAACATCGTAGACGCCAGCATATTCGAAGCCCTACAGGATCTGCTCTCGCGAATGGACGCCAGCCCGAGCCTGCGAGTCGTCGTATTCGAGAGCGCGAACCCCGAGTTTTATCTTTCCCACTTTGATTTGACCGGCAAGATAGGGAACATCATGACTGCTGTCGGAGCTTCGGGCCTCCCGATCCTGATGGATACGTTCGTGCGTCTCACCAAGTCCCCGGTGGTCAGCATCGCGAAGATCCGAGGTTGTGTCCGGGGGGTGAGCAGCGAGTTCGTCCTCGCCTGCGACATGCGCTTCGCGTCGCGCGAAAATACGCGACTTGGCCAACCCGAAGTCGGTGTGGGCCTGCATCCCGGGGGCGGCGGTGCGGAACGCCTTCCGCATCTGGTCGGTCGCGGTAGGGCGCTAGAAATCGTTCTCGGCGCGAACGATTTCGACGGCGATACCGCGGAACGATAGGGATACGTCAACCGCGCACTTCCGGACGCGGAGCTGGACAGCTTTGTCGACGCACTCGCGCGCCGGATCGCCTCCTTCGACCGGCGTGCCATCGCCGCCGCGAAGAATCTCGTCAATCAGGTCTCTTTGCCGTCCGCCGACCGGCTCCTCGCCGCCATCACCTCCTTTGAGACGGCGCTGACATGGCCTGAAGCGCAGCAGCGAACCCAAAGCTTGTTGAAGCGCGGACTCCAACGGGAAAACGACTTTGAGAAACGGTGGCCCGCGGTGCTCGGCACGCTGCTCGAGACGTAGTCAATGTGTGGCAATATGCAGGCTCGCCGAGCTGGCAATTGACTCTGCCAATCGGCGTAAACTATCGAAATAGATTCATGAAATAAAAGGAGAGCAAAAATGAAATCGTCAACCAAACCAAGCATCGTCTTTTGTCACGGGCTCTGGGCCGACGGCTCGTGCTTTAGCAAGTTGATCGTTCCCCTTCAGGCGGAGGGGTATGAGTGTATTGCAGCGCAGTACGGTCTCAACTCAACGGCCGAGGACGTCGCCCTGGTTAAGGCAACCATCGGCCGCGTCAGCGGCCCTGTCATCCTCGTCGGCCACTCCTACGGCGGAACCGTCATCACCGGCGCCGGAACCGACGACCGCGTTGCCGGGCTGGTTTACATCTGCGCGCTCGCTCCCGACGCCGATGAAACATCGCAGACACAGCAG
>DATAUY010000264.1:0-29625 GCA_036268025.1 Candidatus Sulfotelmatobacter sp.
CCCGGCCTCACACTCGATCCGCTGCAATCTCAAGGTTCCTTATCGCTGAGCAATGACGGCAAGTTGTTGCTCGCAGTCAATGCAGCCAGCGGCACTCTCACGGCTTTTGTGGTGAATTCGACGGGTATCTCTTTCGGCAGCAAGATGAGTTCGGCGGGCGCGCTTCCGGTCAGTGTCACAGATTTCGGTGGCTTAGTTTACGTCCTGAACCAGCTGGGTTCGCCGAGTATCGTCGGATTCACTGTGGATGGTTCTGGACATCTACAGAGAATCTCAGGATCGAGCCGTGGCCTTGCAGGCGGGGCCCTCTCTCAACCCGCGCAGGTCAGCTTCACCCCGGATGGAAAGAAACTGCTGGTGACCGAGAAGGGGACCGACCTGATCGACGTTTTTGATGTCCATGGCAATGGACTGACTTCGACACAGCCAGCCGAACCTTCAAGCGGGCACACACCATTCGGTTTTGCATTTGGACCGTCGAATACTCTGGTTGTCACTGAGGCGGGACGCAGGTTTCCCAACGCAGCCACAGTTTCTTCTTACACCGTCGATTCCGGCCTGAGTTCAGTTAGTCCCGCGGTAGCTGATGGTCAAACTGCCGCGTGCTGGGTAACGGTCGTAGGAAACACTGCTTACGTCGTGAACACTGGAACAGCAGATATCTCCGCCTATTCCGTGGATGCCAGCGGACACCTCTCACTGGCGAACGCCGTGGCCGCTTCCACTGGAGCTGACACTTCACCCATTGACCTGGCCGCGAGCAGTGACGGCCAGTTCGTGTATGTCCTGAAATCGGCGACCGGGTCTGTTGCCGGGTACCGGGTAAACGGAGACAAGCTGGATTTTATGTTTGAGAAAACAGGCTTGCCTTTGAGCATTCAGGGAATCGCAGCGCGCTAAATCGCGGGTCGAAGCAGGGCCGCTCGAAGGGCGGCCTTCGCGGCCATCCAGTCCAGTATGCAAATGGGTTGCGGTGCCTAGATACTGGGCCCGGATCGTTCAGCTCCAGGGGCTACGGCCAGATGGCAGCGGCAAGAGGCTCTCTTGCAGATGGCCGCGCTTCGCGGGGGCCCGGATAGGCTCCCCAGAGTTCGTGGTGGAACTGGATACGTTCGAGCGCACGGTCGATCACGGCTTCGAGTTCGCGAAGATATTTCACTTCGCGGCCTTTGGCCAGACGCTTCTTGGCTTCTTCCGGGCTGAACCATGTGGGCTTGCGGTTGGCTTCGTCCGGCTTGCGCATGTGATGGATTTCCATTAGGAACGCCTTGACGACAAATTCCTGCACGCCGCCCGGTTGCCAGAACACGCCTTTCGAGTGGATGTAGAGATGAAAGTGCCGCGGCTCGATGGTGCCGACTGCGCCTGCTTCTTCGGCGGCTTCACGTTCGGCGGCCTGGCTATGGGATAGCTTGGGATCGGTGCATCCCTTCGGGAAGGTCCACTTGCTGCCGCCGTTGGTGTTGACCAGAAGGAACTCGACGGCGGCCGCCCGGCGACGGTAGCAAACCGCAGCGACCTGCAACGGCAACGACTTCGCACCTCGGGCTGAACCCATGAGCACCTCCCAAGTTTAGGTTACTAGGAAGATATTTCACCAGTGTTAACGTGCAACAAAAATTGTGCAATCGGGAGGTTACGAAAGGGGTTACTTTGCGCGGTTTTCCGACGAGAATCCCCACTTGTCGGGCACAGAACGCGCGAGAAATGGGGCACCCGAGCCTTACGTCCTCTCAGAGCCCTCCGCCATAGACCGGGATCGCGGCCCCGGTCACGTCTTTCCCGCCACCGCTGGCAAGCCAGACGATCAGGCTGGCGACGGAGGCAGTTTGTACCCACTGCGAGGTGTCTGCCTTCGGCATGGCCGTATGGTTCGCAGGCGTGTCCATGGTGCCCGGAAGAATGACATTGGCGGTGATGCCTAGATCTTTATTCTCCAGGGCAACGGTTTTGATAAGTGAGACGACGGCAGCCTTCGATGCGCTGTACGCGCCGACCTTCGGGCCGGGTTCCTCCGCAGCGCGGCTGCCGATGGCGATGATGCGCCCGCTGCCAGCTTTACGCATTTGCGGGACCACTGCGCGCAGAATATGGAACGTGCTGTTCAGGTTCACGTCGAACATGTGCTGGAAGGTCGCATCGTCCGTTTCAGCGACCGTGCTTCCGCCCGCGAATCCGCCGACCAAGTGCGCGAGCACGTCAATCTTCCCGAAGTGCGCCATGACGGTCTCTACCGCCTTCCTGGCTGCGTCGAGGCTGTTGAGAGATGCCGGCAGCGCGGTGAAATGGGGATGGTCAAAATCGGAGATGTCAATATTCGGCGCAAGTCCTACTACGCTGAAACTGGCGTCCAGCAAGGCTTTTGTAACGGATGTTCCCAGGCCGCCATTGGCCCCGGTCACTAGAGCGATTTTTCCTTCCATGTTTTTTCCTCACGATGCGGTCTTCATGGAGATTACGCAAGATGACGGCGAATTGGCAAAGGCTTCTGTTGGGCCAGTCGAACATGTGTCGATCGTGAGAAACTGGTCGAAAGGAACTACGAATGGCGAATATCGGATTCATCGGATTAGGCACGATGGGCGGACAGATGGTCGACCGTCTGCTTGGCAAGGGTCACACGGTCACCGGCTATAACCGCACGCGGGAGAAAGCTCAGTGGCTTATTGAGAAAGGGATGCAGTGGGCCAATTCGCCGCGCGAGGTCGCGAGCGCATCGGACTATAGCTTCGCGATGGTAACGAACACCACCGCGCTCCATGCGATTGCGGAAAGGCCTGACGGCATTCTCGCCGGACTATCGAGTGGCAAGATTGTGGTCGATATGAGCACGGTCAGTCCGGAGGCCAGCCGCGCGTTGGCCGAAAAAGTTCGCACGCTCGGTGCAGACATGGTGGATGCGCCCGTTTCCGGCAGCGTCATCACTCTTCAGGAGGGAAAGCTGTCGGTGATGGTGGGCGGCCGCAGGGAAACCTTCGAGAAAATCCGGCCAGTGCTTCAAGATCTGGGCCCGAAAGTGACTCATGTCGGCGACAACGGTCTGGCGCTTTCGATGAAGATTGCAATCAACCTGAGTCTCGCCGTCCAAACGCTGGCGTTTTCGGAAGGCGTATTACTGGCGGAAAAAAGCGGTATTGCCCGTGAGATTGCCGTGGACGTGCTGACGCACAGCGCCATCGCTTCCCCGATGATTCAATACCGCGGACCTTTCGTCCTGCAACAGCCCGAACAGGCATGGTTCGACGTGAACATGATGCAGAAAGACATGCTGCTGGCGATGGAATTGGGCCGAAGACTTAACGTCCTGCTGCCAACGACTGCAGTCAGCAACGAATTCCTGACCGCGGCACGGGCCATGGGACTTGAGAAATACGACTTTGCCTGTGTGTTCGACGTTCTGGCGAAAATGTCCGGTGTGAAAACGCCTCTCAACGCGGAACCCTTGCTCTAACCGGGCCTACTGCTGCACGATCTGTCCCGCGTGCGGATGTACTTGCTCATTCTTGATTTCGCTCGCGTCCCATCCCCCCCCGAGCGCTTTGACGAGCATGACTGAACTGACCATCTGCTGGCCGAGCAACTGCGTCTGAAGACGCTGGTTGCTGAGCAGAGTGGTCTGGGCGGTAATTACGTCGAGATAGTTCGTGACGCCGCCAACATAGCGATCGTTGGCTATATCGAGAGCGCGCTTTGCGTCGGCCACCGCCGCTGCCTGAGTCGAAAGCGCTTTGGAGATCGTATTGAGATTGCTGATGCCATCTTCGACTTCCTGAAACGCGGTCAGCACCGACTGGCGATAGTTGGCGACGGCTTCGTCGTATCCGGCCCGCGCTGCTTCAAGGTTCGCGCGGTTGCGCCCGCCTTGAATAATTGGTTGCAGCGCATCCGCGCCCAGCGACCAGAACAGGCTGGGTGCATTCACCAGGGTCGAAATGCTGGTACTCTGCCATCCTCCGGCGCCGCTCAGAGTGACATGCGGATAGAACGCGGTGCGTGCAATCCCGACCTGCGCGTTTTCAAACGCCATCTGGCGTTCCTGCGATGCGATGTCAGGACGGCGTTCGAGCACGTCGGATGGCACACCTAAAGGCACGGGCGGCGGGGTAGCATTCAGGGCCGCGACCGGCACGCTAAAGGTTGATGCGGGTCGTCCGACCAGCACTGCAATGGCGTGCTCGAATTGATTGCGGGATTCCTCGACCAGCGAAGCCTGCGAGATCGTCGAGTCGAGTACGGTCGCTTGTTGCGCGACTTCCAGGCCGCTGGCGATGCCGCCAGTGTGGCGCTGGTTCACGAGATCCAGTCCCCTTCGTTCGGTCGCAACGGATTCCTGCACCACCTGATATTCGGCATCAAGCTCGCGCAGAGTGAAGTAGTCACCGGCGAGTTCTGCGGTCAGAACCAGTTGAACGTTTCCCAGATCGGCGGCCGTGGACTGCAATGAGGCATTGGCGGCCTCAACATTGCGCCGCACACGTCCGAAAAGATCGGCTTCGTAACTCAAGGCAAACGGAATGCTGTAGACACTCTGCGAATATGGAGTGACCGGTTGTACGACACCATTGACAACGGCAGGCACCGCGCCATTCAGGGGCCGGTTGCCCGATCCGCGCTCGCGCACGACATTGGGATCCACAGAAACCTGCGGGAAATAGCTGGCGGTGGCGACCCGGGCCAGAGAGCGGGCCTCGGTCAGGCGGTCCCGTGCCGCGAGCAAAGACTGATTTGCCTGCAAGAGTTCCTGCTCATATCCGTCGAGCGTTGGGTCATGAAAGACCTGCCACCATGTTCCCTTGGGGACCGCGTCTTTCGGTGCCGCCTGCTCCCAGGGAGCAGGAGCTCTCCACGCATCAGGAGCGGGTGCCGGGGCCGCGGGCCTGCTGTAGCGTGGACCAACCGTGCACGCACACGCGAGCGCAAGGGAAACGCAAACGAAAATCAGCGCGAGACGCCTCACCGCGCGTTCTCTTTTTTGCCTGGCTGGTTCTGTGGTGGTTGCATCGGAGCATTCTCTTTGTCTTTTGAGCTTTGGGGCTGCTGCCCGGTTTGTCCCTGACCCGCCGAAGGCGCCGCTAGATTGACTTGCTGTCCGTTTTCCAGTGAATCCGGCGGATTGATCACGATCTGGTCCTGGATCGAAACTCCGGCCAGAACTTCCAGCGAGGTTCCGTAGTCTTTGCCGATGTTGATCGGCCTCAATTGCACCTTGTTGTCTGAGCCGATCACGGCCACCTGCGCCCCTTGCGAACGGAAGAGCATCGCATTGACCGGTACCGTTACTCGATCTACGTCCGAGCCGACGGCAAAGTGAATCTCGCCAAACGAGCCTGGCAACAGACGGCCATCTTTGTTGGGCACATCGACTTCAGTCAGGAGGGTGCGCGTGTTTGGGTCGATCGACTCCGCGGTCCGGGCAATTTTTCCGTTAAATTTCTGTCCCGGAAATTCCTGCAATGTCACCGCGGTATTCGCGCCGACCTTGATATATGGCATATACGCCTGCGGCACACTGGTATAGACGCGAAGCGGATTCACGCGCGCAATATCGAACAGTTCGCGTCCGGCGGCTCCGGCGCCCGCGTTGATCAGCGCGCCGGGATCGACATTACGCTTTGTCAATACGCCGGAGAAAGGCGCATAGACCCTCTTGAATCCTTCGAGTTGCTCCAGTCGCTTTACATTGGCATCGGAAGCGGCAAGGTTGGCTTGTGCCTGCTTGTAGCCGCTGAGTTGCGTGTCGGCTTCCTGCGCGGAAACCGAATCGGTCTTACGCAGATTTTCCCAGCGGTCAGCGCTGATTTTCGCCAGATCCATTTGCGCGACGATCTGCTGCCGCGCCGCCTTGCTCTGGTTCAATTCCTGATCGATTTCGGGCGTATCGATCGTGGCGAGCAGATCGCCTTCCTTCACTCGGGTGCCGATGTCTTTGTACCAGCGCACCAGATAACCGTTAGTCCTCGCGTAGATCGGAGACTCGGCATAGGCCTGCAATGTTCCCGGCAGGACAAGCTCTTCATCCGGCTTCTCAGCCAACGGATGAATGACCGCAACCGTAGGAACCGTCTGCCGTTCCGTCTCACTAGCCAGCGCGCGTTCGTGGCTCTCGTGGCCGATCAGCGTAATGGCGCCTGCAACCAGCAACACGAGCAGCACCACCCCGACGATCACCAATGCCGTGCGTGGCGAGGCCGGAGGCATATCCGGCGGACGCTGAATACTGGGCGGTTGATGACGTGAGTGGTCCTCCATCGCGGCGATTTCTTCGTCGCGTTGGGCTTGTTCGCTCACCGTGTGATGTGACTGCTTGCCGTCGTCCTCGAGCCAATCGGAGTTGTCATCCGGCTTTGTCTGCACGGCCTGTCCGGTCTTTTTTTCTGCGCTCATGCTTGGCTCCGATTCTTCCAGGAACTCTTTATCGTTTGGATGGGTGACATGTCGTTTATGATTCCTGACCTCGCGCCTGCCGCTCTTCGCGCCAGCCGTGGAAAATTGCGAATACGCTCGGTACGAAGAACAAAGTGGCAACCGTGGCGAACAGCAATCCGCCGATCACCGCGCGGCCAAGAGGCGCATTCTGCTCGCCGCCTTCACCGAAGCCGAGCGCCATCGGAACCATGCCGATGATCATGGCCAGGGCCGTCATCAGCACCGGGCGCACGCGCGTGTAGCCTGCGGCTACCGCGGCCTTGACTGCGGGGATGCCTTCGTCCATCTGCTCGCGGGCGAAGCTCACCATCAGGATCGAGTTCGCAGTTGCGACGCCCATGCACATTACGGCGCCGGTCAGAGACGGCACGCTTAAGGTAGTGCGCGTCAGCAACAGGAACCAGCAGATACCTGCCAGTGCTCCCGGCAATGCCGCGATGATAATGAAGGGATCGAGCCACGACTGGAAGTTGACTACGATCAGCAGGTAAACCAGCAGAATCGCGCCTGCCAGTCCGATTCCCAGGCCCAAAAATGACGAGCGCATGGTTGAAACTTGTCCGCGGACAACGAGATGCGTGCCCCGCGGCAAATGACCGTCGAAGGTCTTGAGCACCTTGTCAGTATCGGCAGCAACTGCTCCCAGATCGCGGTCCTGCGTGCTTGCGTACACATCAATCACAGGTTGCACGTTGTAGTGGTTAACGGTAGCGGCCCGGACCGTCGGAGACAGTTGCACGAGGTTCCCCATCAGTTGCGCTCCCTGCTGCGAAACCACGGGAATGTTCAAAAGGTCCTGCAGGTCCGTCATCCTGTATTGCGGTGACTGCACTGCGATTTGATACGTGACCCCATTGCGGGGGTTGAGCCAGAAATTCGGCGATGTCTGAAAACTTCCGCTCAACGAAACCAGTGCGCTTTGCGCGACCTCTCGGGCACTCAGTCCCACCTGGGTTACCCGTGTGCGATCGATATCCATGTGCAGCGTGGGCAGCGAGAGTAATTGCTGTACGTGCACGTCGGCCGTCCCCGGGATGTGCCGCATCTTGTTAGCGATTTGCTGTGCGATTTCGTAGTTGCTTTCCATGTCGGTGCCAACTACCTGAACATCCAAGGGTGCGGGCAGGCCGAAATTGAGGATCTGCGTCACAATATCGGCGGGCTGGAAGAAGAATTCAACGCCAGGAAAGCGCTTGGGCAGGACTTCCCGCAAATGCCGTCTGAGATCGGCGGCCGCAGGATGGTGCTCTGGATCCATCGCGATCAGGATCTCGGAATCGCTGCTGCCGATCGTGCCATTCGAACTATATGACTGGTTGATGCCGGAATTGGGCAGGCCGATGTTGTCGAGAACGGTCTGAAGTTGCCCGTTGGGAATTTCTTCACGCAATACATTTTCGATCTCATCGCACAGACGCGCCGTCTCTTCTACGCGCAGTCCAGGACGCCCCCGCACATGAAGTTTCAGTAGCCCAGCGTCCACCTGGGGGAAGAAGTCCTGGCCCAGGAATGAATAGATCCCCAGCGAGAGCACGCAGAAAATCAGGAAGCAGACCACGAATGCGCCCCGATGCTCAAGGGTAGTTTCGAGAAGGGCCTCGTAATTACGGCGGAAATTTTCAAACTTGCGCTCGAAGCCGCGCTGGAAACGGCCGAAGATGGATCTGGGACTCTCGGAACGATGTTCGTGTCCACGCATAATGTACATGACAAGCGTCGGGATGAGCGTCCGCGACAAGAAATAGCTGGCCAGCATGGCAAAGCTGACTGCTTCCGCCAGCGGGACGAACAAGAACTTCGCAACGCCCGTCAGGAAAAACATGGGCACAAACACGATGCAGATACTGAGCGTGGAAACAAATGCCGGAACGGCGATCTGCTGCGCGCCATCGAGAATGGCCTGACGCATCTCCTTGCCCATGGCCAGATTGCGCTCGATGTTTTCGATTTCCACGGTAGCGTCGTCAACAAGGATGCCGACCGCCAGCGCTAATCCGCCGAGCGTCATGATGTTGATCGTTTCTCCGATGGCGCCCAGCAAAATGATTGAAACGAAAATAGAAAGCGGAATCGAAATGGAAATGACGATCGTGGGACGCCAGTCTCCCAGGAAAAGAAGAATCATGGCGGCGGTAAGGGCGGCTGCAATCAGGCCTTCCCGCAACACTCCATAAATCGATGCGCGAACAAACAGCGACTGATCGAACAATGAAGTAATCTTCAATGCCGGCGGCAGAGACTGCGCAGCCTGTTGCACGATGCTCTTGATGCCGTCGACAATTTGCAGGGTGGACGCGGTGCCATTCTTGTAGATTGACATTAACGCGCCGCGGTTTCCGTCCTGACGCACAATGTTTGTCTGCGGCGCGAATGCGTCGCGGATATGCGCGACGTCCCGCATGTAAAGCGTAGAACCGTTGGTCGTTTTAACCGGAAGATCGTTCAACTCCGCGATGGTCCTCGGAGTTCCGTTCATCTCCACGTTGTATTCGAGCGTCCCCATCTTGATCGTGCCGCTCGGCAGAATGATGTTTTGCGCGTTAACAGCATCAACGATGTCATTCGGAGAAAGACCATAGGCCTGGAGCTTTGGCAGGTCCAGATCAACCTGGATCTGGCGGATTTTTCCCCCATACGGATATGGCGTGGCGGCGCCGGGAACGGTTGCCAGATAGGTTCGAAGGAAGTTCTGTCCAAGATCGAACAATTCCTGTTCGGGCAAGGTCTTGCTGCTTAATCCCAATTGAATAATTGGGGTTGTCGAGGCGCTGTACGAAATAATGAGAGGAGGTGTCGTCCCCGGCGGCAGGCCGCGCACCGTTGTCTGGGCGATGGCGGTAATCTGCGCGATGGCGCCTTGTATGTTCGTTCCGGGGCGAAAAAAAACTTTGATGACGCCCAATCCGTACACCGACTGGGACTCCATGTGCTCGATGTCATTTACGGTGGTGGTGATGCCGCGTTCCGAGTTGGCCACAATGCGGTCGGCCATGTCCTGCGGCGACATTCCCGTGTAAAACCAGACAACCGAAACGACCGGAATATTGATGTCTGGAAAGATGTCGACTGGCGTGCGCGTAAGCGTGACGCCGAACAGGATGATGATGAGCAGCGCCATCACCACGAAGGTATAGGGGCGTCGGAGGGCTAAAGCAACTATCCACATGGGCTATCTGTGCTCCAGAGATCGAACGAAGAACGTCCGCTACTGCCTGCCCCCAAGCAGATTCTGCAAACGAAGATTTAGATTCGATACTAGCCGTATCGGATTCTAAATGCGTAGCGAACATTATATGGTAGTTTATGTCCATGCGGCAAAGGCGCGCGGCAAAGAAATTCGGTGGAAATGGGAATGGGAAGCGCCTTCCCGGGCGTCCGCGCAGCGAAAGGGCGCGCCTCGCCATTTTACGCAGCACGTTGAAACTCCTTGGCGAAAACGGTTTTTCCGATCTGACCATGGAGGGTGTCGCCGGACGGGCCGCAGTGGGCAAAGCTACGGTTTATCGCTGGTGGCCGAATAAGGGCGCTCTGATTGCCGACGCTTTTGCCAGCAGCACAACCCACAAGCTGCATTTTCCCGATACGGGCGCTGTGAGAACGGACATGAGCCGGCAGATGCGGCAGCTCGTAAAGGTCTTCCGCAGTCCACGAGGCCGTATCGTTTCGGCCATTCTAGCGGCAGGCCAAAACGACAAAGAGCTGATAGCGGCATTCCGTGAGCGTTTTTTATGGCCGCGACGTCGCGAGGCGTATGCCACGCTGGAACGCGGGATGGAGCGAGGCGAACTGCGCAAGGACACCGACCTCGACTTGCTTCTGGATTCGCTCTATGGACCGATCTACATGAGGTTTTTTCTCCAGCATGACAGCCTGACTCCCGACTTCATCGAGCACCTTTGCGCGCTGGTCTTGGCAGGAGCGCGGCCGCCAAGGAAAGCGGCCACTCGAAACGGCAAGTCGAAGTAGTATCAGTTCGCTGCATCCAGAAAACGATTTCGAAACTGTTCGCGAGCGGCAAAGTTACCCGCAGCTACTTTCCTAAGCCAGTGTCCGTTATTCGATCAATCCCATCAGCGGGAACTTGATCGTCCCGCTACTATAATCGTATAGGCTATATAAATCGATTACGAATAAACATCCGGTTGTATGCTGAACAGCCGGTCTTTTCCGTTGAATCGTCGGGGTACATGGGGAAGCAATGAACATTCGACCAGGATTCTGGATTGCAATTCTTGCCGCAGTCCTTGCCAGTCAATTGTGCGCCGCACAGGATTTCACCGTAGCAGCCGCAGCCGATCTTCAATTTGCCATGCAGGATGTGGCTGGGCAATTCGAGAAGCAGACCGGCAAGGTCGTGAAAGTAACCTACGGGTCGTCCGGCAACTTCTTCCAGCAGATTCAGAACGGCGCGCCCTTCGACATGTTCTTCTCGGCGAATCTCGATTACCCGAAGAAGCTTGAAAGCTCAGGGTTGGCCGAGAGTGGCAGCTACTATCAATATGCGCGGGGCAAGATCGTTGTGTGGGTCCCCAACGATTCGAAACTCGACATCGGATCTGGACTGAAGACTTTGCTTGATCCGAAAATCAGCAAGATCGCCATTGCCAACCCGCAGCATGCTCCCTACGGCCAGGCGGCTGTTGCGGCCATGCAGAAGGAAGGCATCTACGAAAAAGTGAAAGATAAGCTCGTGCTCGGCGAGAACATTTCGCAGACTGCTTCTTTTGTCGTGTCTGGATCGGCCGATGCCGGCGTGATCGCGCTCTCGCTCGCCCTCTCCCCGAATATGAAGGACAAAGGGCGTTATTCTGAAATTCCCGCGGCCGACTATCCTCCCGTCGAACAGGCCTGCGTGACTCTCAACTCCTCGAAGAACAAAGAGCTGGCGAAGCAGTTTCTGTCTTTTGTCAAAACTGCTGAGGCGGCTGGCATTTTGAAGAATTATGGCTTCGAAGTTGGCAGGGGGCCCGCGAAATAGCTTCGCAATTGTTTATTACTCGTTGTCCGGCTTTGCTCCCGGCACCCTCTTCGCGAGGAATTTGATCTGCCCGTTGTGATTGGATTCGTGCTCGCAGACGTGGAACCATTTGCAGTAGTTGTTCGTCGGTCCCCATCCCCAACTCTTGTCCACGGACATCAGCCACTCGTCGTCGCGCTTGCGGAACTCAGCGAGCGTCTGCTCGCGCGTCTCGCTGAGCAGCTTTAGATAGAAGTCGAGATCGTGCCCTTTGATCGTTTTTCTCGCGGGCTCGCCGAGATCCATCGCGACCGCCCACTTTTCTTTATATGAAGCGGGCAATTCCTTCAGCGAATTCCCTTCGAATGTGTTGATCTGATAAATCCGATCGGTCGCCGCCAGGTGCATGAGCAAGGCGCCAATCGTGTTGGCTTTGTCGTCCACGAGGTAGTCGAGATCTTTCTGCGTCATCCCCTTGACGGAACGCAGCACGGTGCTGCGCATCCAGATCATCATCGAGACCAGCGTCCCGATCTGCGGGGTGTAGCCCTTTTTCGGGCCAATGATATTAATGTTGCTCTCTTCCGATAGCGCAAGCTCAGGGACGAGTGTCAGCCCTGAGACAGCGCTCGTGATCACGGCTGCTGACCTGAGGAAATTGCGGCGTGTGGGCGCACATTCAGAAGAAAACATGGCGGACTCCAGTGTATGGGATTGCGAGGAGCGTACCACACGTTCCGCTAAACCACACCGGACACGGAGGACCACAGGAGGAACCCTCTTCTCCGCGCCCTCAGCGTGCTCGGCGGTAATTGTTTTCACGGCCGGATTCCCGCCACTCCCATCATGCGTCCGGTTTTGCCTCTCTCCCTGCGATGGGAAAACAATAATTCGGGATGGCAGTTCGTGCACAGTTGCGACGCCTCGATGTTCTTCTTGAGCACGCCTGCGTCCAGCAACTGACGGCGATTGGCCTCAACCAGGTCGAGAAAAAGTTTCGGCGGTAGTTCGCCGTGTCCAGGCGCGCGCGCTGTCAGAAACAGCAGCGGATACTTTTCCCGCACCGGGTCAGACTCTTTTGTCTCGCGGAACAGTTCGTTCGCATAGGCAAACTGCGACTCGAATTTCGTCCGCACTTCTTCGCCCACTTCGTAACAGCAGCCGCCGATGCCGGGGCCGATTGCAGCCTTCAGTTCGCGTGGACGGCTGCCGAAACAGCGCACCATCTCGCCCATGCCTTTTTCCACGATGCGCTGCACGGTCCCGCGCCATCCGGCGTGAAATACGCCGACCGCGCGGCGCTTTGGGTCAACCAGAATCACGGGAAGGCAATCCGCCGTCTGGATCGCGAGCAGCAGGCCCGGAGTCGCAGTGATCAGCCCGTCCCCGGTCAGCGGCTCGCTGGGAATCGCGTCAGCCCAGCGGATGATGTCGGAATGGACCTGCCGGATCGTTACCAGCGACCATGCCCGGCGGAGAACGTCCGCCGCTCCAGCTTTTGTTGCCTGACGTTTCGTTGCCGCCCGGGCGGTAACTTCGCTGAGAAACTTGGCGCGATTGCGCTCGACGCCCGCGCGCGAATCGTCTTTAGTCATTCCCAGGTTCAGGTCGCCCTTGCCGTAAGCGCGCGAAAATCCTCCAACGCGCGTGGAAAAGCCATGCACCAGCCAAGGCATGCCGGCGAAATTTGCCGCACGCTGGATGTCTAAGGCAGCTTGTTGCTTCACGGTCTTTCTCTCGATTTTGGAGATCGTCCGAGTTGCCACGGTTCCATGTTACAGGAAGGTTTGGAGCTCAAAGCGAGCGAGGGAGAGTCGACAATCGCAGAAATAAAAAAGTGGCGCACCGAAGCGCGCCACTGTGAAAGAGATTTCAGCCGAAGTTATTGTGTGAGGTCGAAAGTCGCGAGCGTGTTCTGGTTGCTGTCGATTTCGATTCCGATCACAGTATTCGCGTCGACTTGGTAGTAATCCAATGCGTCCGCTTGGCTCGGTCCGAGCAAAACATCCAGACCTGTCAGCGTGTTACCCGCTCCAGTGGAGACACCGCTTGCGGAAGGAGTGGTAAAAGCGCCGGAGACAGCCATTCCAGGGGTTGTGGTGTTTGTCCCGAGCCAGTTGAGGTCAATTACGGATCCCGGAGAGGCGAACGTGTTACTGCCTGTCGCAACTGGACCGACAGCGTCGAACTCAAAGGGAGCGTTCGAGCCATCGAAACCGGTCGCGGTCATTGCATAGGTGCCACTAAATGTCCCGGTCGCTTGCTGAGCGCCAATCCCTTCCAGAACCAATCCTGTGGTCGTGGACACCTCAATAGCATTTCCACGGCCGTCGATGTAAAAAGCAAGGTCGAAGGTGTTGGTTCCGTCCGAGACGTTCAACGTGTACCGGCCTGCATTTGTCGCGTCCGGAGTATACGTGCCGGTAATAGGTATTGCCGCCGACTGCAGGTTAGCCAAGTCGTTGTAACTGATCGTCCCGGTTACACCCGTCGCACCTTGGGCCAGCGTCACCACGCCCGCCGCCTGCATGGGGCCAACGATGTCATAGCCCGTCAGACCGACCACGTAGCTGTTGCCAGAGGCAGTCGCACCCGACGCCACAGAAAACGCTGTTCCACCGAGTGGCAGCGTTGCTTGGAGAAGTTGGGTGTGGTTCGCATCCACAATGTAGCTTGCAAAACTAAGGATTGGAATCGATGGGTCGCTGGGCGTTATCGAAACCTGGAACCTTCCCATCGCATCCGGAGCTGTGACCGAACCGGACGAGATCGTCTCGGCAGGCAACACAGTTCCACCGTTGTTGAGATCAAAGACGGTACCCGTTGTCGAAACCGTTGTGCCGCTAATATTGACGATTCCTCCAACTGAGTGGGCCAAACCGGGAACGCCCTGAACTCCGAAAGCATATGCCCCCGTCGGTGCTGTGGCGACTGCGCTGCCATCCTGCAACTCGAGGGTTCCGCTAGAAGTAGCGAACAAATCAAACTCAATTATCCGTGCTCGGCACGGGCCACCCGCTGTTCCGCAGGTTGAGCTGTTGATGATTGACCCGTTAAAAGTCTCACTCCCCAAGCCTCCGCCGATGACAGTGTCCAGAGTGCAAGTCGTGCCCACGATTTGACCCTGGCACGCCGCAAGCGTGATTTGGAGATTGTTGTCGGAAGTCGTAGTCACAAAGCTGCCGGCTGGGCTGATCGAATCATGCAAATCCGAGTTGTTGGCGTCGACATAATCTTGCTCACCCGTTGTGACAATTCCGCCACTGAGGGTAAAAACGCCGGCAACGTTGTAATAAACGCCGTTCACGTTGTTACCGCCTACCGAAAATACATAGCTACCATCCGCTAACGGAACCGGATTTATTGTGAGCGTCGCGGATGACGATTTCGTTCCATCGGTGACGGACGTCGCGGTGATCGTGACGTTGCCCGTGGGCACGGTTGCTGGAGCGGTGTAGTTTGTCGCAGTGGCGCTAGCTGTGTTGGTCGGATTGAATGAACCGCACGAGCCGCTCGGGGCGCAACTCCAGGTGACCCCTGCGTTAGCTGAATCGTTGCTCACCGTTGCGGTTACCGAGGCTGTGCCATTCACGGTCATGCTCGTGGGTGGAGCGCCGCTTATGGAAACGCTGATTGCTTGTGGCGGCGGAGGAGGCGGTGGTGTACTGCTGCTGCTGCCGCTGCTGCACGCCACGAGGAAAGCAGCCATCGAAAGTGCCAAAATCGTTGCGATTGTCTGAATGAACTTCACTGGGCACCCCCGTTCATAGTGAGCCAGGGATTCTTCCGGAAGGCTGCGGAATTGGCGAAAAGGGCTGGGTGCAAAAGAACCCCGCCTTTGCTTCGCAAAATGAGCGCCTGTCCGCCGTATTTCAACTCCCTAGCTAACATCATCTGCTTGCCTCGAATCGTTACCGTTACACCGACTACCTGGAGCGGAAGACCGATGTGCAATGCCTCTTGTGCAGTCTTTGGCAAAAAAGGTCCGACATGAGCGTCCACCGTGCCGGTTGCGCCGGTCACGAGCAGGTGCATGCCCACTGGGCTTCCCGGTACACGCTTGGTCACTACTTCCTGTACGGTGCCGTTGACCGTGATTTCATGCGCGGCGTCATAAATCGGGATAGGGCCACGGCTGGGACTGGCTGCTGCGGCAGTCTGGGCTCCGGCCGGGATTGCGGACAACGCCAATAGCACCGCGGGCACAAGCCCCGCCAGTGCAAGCATAGATTTCTTCTTGCCTCTACTCCTCATGGAATGGCTCCTTCAAACGTAAAGCTGAATATGTTTTCCGGTTTCTGCGGCAGATGGGGGTCTGCCTTCTGCGAGCGTCAGTGAAACCGTGAAAATGCTGACCGGTTCCGAGTACAAGCGCGCACCCTCTGGCGATTATGCGCTGCTCTAGGAACCCGCCGACAGGGAAAAGGTTGCTGACTGTTTCCACGCTTGGTACATAGCTGCCAACTGGCCAAACATCTAAACATCATGTTGGCAGTTGTTTAGGCCGTGCCGGGTGGTGAAGACAGGAGCGATCCGGCTGCCCTAGCACGGCAATCCGCGGGCAGGGCGCGTGGTTTGCACGGGCTTGGGACGGTCGAGGCGCCCTTCCCCACACGGCTGCCTTGCGACTTGGCAGGCCTGATCTATTCCGAAGTGAAGTAGTCCACTGTCACCGGATTTTCGAACAGAGAGTAATCGCGGGTCACGACGGTGATACCGCTTTCAGTGACGAAATAGCGCTGGCGGTCGGCCTCGGCATCGTATCCGACGGTAGTACCTTCGGGAATGTGGACGTCGCGATCGAGAATGGCGCGGCGGATGCGGCAATGGCGTCCGACATTCACGTGCGAGAACAGGATGCAATCGTCCACTTCGGTATACGAATTGATGCGCACGTCGGGCGAGAGCACGGAGTTCTTGACCGTGCCTCCGGAGACGATGCAGCCGTTGGAGACGATCGAGTCAAGCGCGGTGCCCGTACGGCCGGATTCGGCAAACACAAATTTCGCGGGAGGATACTGGCGTTGGTGCGTCCGGATCGGCCAGTGATCGTCATACAAATTGAAGATGGGCGACACGGAGACGATGTCCATGTTCGCTTCGTAGAAAGCCTCGAGCGTGCCTACATCGCGCCAGTAGAGCGCTTCTTTCTTGTTCTCGTCCACGAAATCGTAGGCGTACACCCGGTAATCGTTGACCATCTTGGGCAGAATGTCTTTGCCGAAGTCGTGGCTCGATTGTGGGTCTTCGGCGTCCTTCAACAGGACGGGAATCAGCACGTCGGCGTTGAAGATGTAGACGCCCATCGATCCCGCGACTTTTTCCGGATTTATCGGTGAGCGCAGGGTTGTGACCTTGGGTTTTTCCTGGAAGCCGTTGATGCGGCCGTCGTGATCGACATCCACGACGCCGAATTGGTAGGTCTGTGACGGATCGATCTGGATGGTGGCGAGCGTGATGTCGGCAGCGGAGTCCTTGTGCTGCTTCATCATCTTGCCGTAATCCATCTTGTAGATGTGATCGCCAGAAAGAATGATGACGTACTTAGGCTGCTCAGACCCGATTGAGTAGATGTTCTGGTACACGGCGTCGGCCGTGCCCTGATACCACTGGTCGCTCACCCGCTTCATGGGCGGAAGGACTTCGATGAATTCTCCGACCTCGCGGCCCAGAATGTTCCAGCCTTCGCGGATGTGCCGGTTCAGCGAAAGGGCCTTGTATTGCGTGAGAATATAGACGCGGCGCAGACCGGAGTTCAGGCAATTGGAAAGCGTGATATCAATGATGCGGTAGATGCCGCCGAAGGTGACGGCTGGCTTGGCGCGGTCGCGAGTAAGAGGATAGAGGCGCTCGCCAGCGCCGCCTGCCAACAGAACTCCAAGCGTGTCTTTCATGCCCGACCCTTAGATTCCGCCCGATCTTTCCCGAAACGGAATCTCACCGCACGGCAGATGCGGAAAGAAAAACAGTAGATGGTAGCACAGGCCGCAAGGTTGCAAACTTCGTGAAGACTGCGTCCTATAATGTTCGGAAACACCTGGCAACAATCCCATGACTGAAGATCGAAATTCCTTGCGCCGCGAGACTTCTCGCGCAGAAAAATCGCTCGGCATGCAGCAGGACATCACGCGACGGGATTTTCTGAACGCGTCACTGCTGGCTTCCGGCGGAGCGCTGCTGGAATCTGTTTCTCCGGCCCAGTTGCTGGCGCAGGCTGCGAACCAGAGCCAGACAGATGACTGGACCGGCTACGGTGGTGTTGGCGACTATGCGAACTCCAACGGGAATACGCACGCCGTGCTAGAGGCGGGACATGTGATCCGGGATGGCGTTTTTGAAACCCTGCCCACCAGCGTCATCGACACCGGCGAGAGCTACGATTGCGTGATTGTCGGCGGAGGAATCAGCGGACTGGCCGGCGCGCTGAGTTTCCAACGCAAGGCTGGCGCCGGCAAGACGTGTCTTGTGATCGACAATCATCCGATCTTCGGCGGCGAAGCCAAGCGCAACGAATTCCTGGTGGATGGCCAGCGGCTGATCGGACATCAGGGGTCGGCACTTTTCTGGCCGCCAATGCCTCATAGCTTCATCGGACGATTCTACGACTCGATTGGATTGAAGGCGCCACGGCTCGAATATCAGAAGTGGTCAGGCCCTGCGCCAGAGATGAAGCTGAGCACAACGCCATATCTCGGCGGAGCGCCCTATGGTCTTTACTTCGGCGCGAAATTCGGTAAACCACAGGGAGTCTGGTTGACCGATCCCTGGGGCACGAAGCTCGAAGGCGCTCCAATTTCGGCGAAGACCCGCGAGGAATTGTTGCGGTCTCAATCGGACGACGCGAACGGGCAAAAGCCGGAATACCGCGGCGATGCCATCTCGCGCCGTCTCGACACCATCACTCTCGAAGAGCATTTGATGCAGAAGTCCTCCATGAGCCGCGAGACGGTGCGAACATTTTTCGCTGATGAAGGTGGAGGTTTCGGTCTGGGTCCTGATGCGCTCTCGGGATACACCGCCTATGCGTTCGATGCGCTCGGTGCGATTCCCGAAGACGGGACGCAAATGTTTCCCGACGGCAACAGCGGCATCGCGCGGCTGATTGTGAAGACGCTGGTTCCGGAATCGATTGCGGGAGAACATTCCCTCGAAGATGTCTGCCGCAAGCCCCTAAACTTTGCGGCGCTCGATCGTGGGGGAGCCGCGACCCGCATTCGGCTGGACTCGACCGCGGTCTGGGTGAAGCACGACGGCGATCCGGCGAAGTCGGAGTCGGTGACGATTGCTTATACGCGCGGCGGGAAAACGTATCGCGTTAAGGCGCGCTCCGTCGTGATGGCCGGAGGAAGCTGGACGACGAAGCACGTTGTCCGCGATCTTCCGCAGGACCGGAAAGATGCGTATGCGCAGTTCTATCGCTCGCCTTGCATGGTGGCGAACGTCGCTGTGCGGAATTGGCGATTTCTTTATAAGATGGGAATATCCGGCTGCCAGTGGTTCGAAGGGCTGGGAAGCTATCTCCAGATACGCAAGCTCGCGTTGTGCGGCGCGGATTCTCCAACGATCGGGCCGGATTCTCCCATCGTGTTGACGATCAAGGTTTTGTACATGTATCCGGGCAAAAGCGGCGAGCAGCAAGGCCACATGGGACGTGGCGAGATGATTGCGACTCCGTTCCGGGAATACGAGAGGCAGATTCGCCAGCAGTTCAGCGAGATGTTCACGAGTGGGGGCTTCGATGGGTCGCGCGATATTGCGGGAATTATTCTGAACCGGTGGGGGCACGCGTACGCCAGCCCGGCGCCGGGATTTTATTTCGGAAAAGACGGCCAGCCCGCGCCGGGAGATGTTCTGCGGGCAGCCCCGTTTGGCAGAATTGCTTTCGCGAATACCGATCTTTCCGGAATGCCTGATCACAAGTCGTCGATCATCGAAGCAGACCGTGCAGTGGAGCAGTTGCTGGATACGGTTGTGGCGTAAGGAATGTGCCGCACGGCTAAAGTCCGTGCCCTGATACGAACCGAAGCAGAGGATAACCCGCGCTTTATTTCTGGCTGTCGCGCTTTTCTTCGTCGATCTTGATGCGCAGCGACTTGAGGAACTTCAAGTCCTGATCGCTGACCTTGAATTCAGGATTGGTCGAGAGAGTGGAAACCAGGGAAGTCTTGTCGGACGACTTTTCGCCTTGCTTACTCACGCCTATCGTAGCTTCGAGGACAAGGAAAATGTCGTAGCCGCCGTCTTTGATTCGCGAGACGACCTCCGAGATCTGGTCAGAGTCCGACAGGGATTCGTTGATCGCATCGCCCAGTTCCTTCATCAGTTGCTTGAGTTGTGGATCCACGAGTCCCCCCTCAACGAAATCAGCTACAACTGATTAGATGCGGCCCGCGGAAAAACAGTTCGCGCCCGAGAGCGTGGGGCCATTGTAGCGCCGCAGGCTGTTAAAATCGAGGCCGTGGGTAAAGTTTCCACCTTACGAAAGATGGGGGTTGTAGCACGGGTCGCCGGTCAGCAGGCCGGGCGAAACCGCACTGTAAAGGCCGCGTGGAATGCGGTTTGCGGCACCACCCGCTCTTTCGGGAACGTGCTTCATCAATTGTGGCTGGAGGTGATGGGCGTGATTTTTCTAGTAATGGCTCTTACATTTGCGAGCGGGGCCGTCAGGGAGTACGGAAAATATCACGCCGGTCAAACTGGGCCGGGACGGCTGGGGATTGCAGTCCTGTTCGCCGCCACGTTCACTTGGTTTGGCTTGAGCTCGTTCTGGAGAGTGCGTCAGAAAGCAAAGCGCGCGCAACGATCGTAGCGCCGGCGTCCCGCCGGCTGTCGCGAAGGCATCTTGCCTTCGCTGTCGGTAGCATTCACACCCATGGCTCAAAAGACGAACCCGGCCGCCGAGATCGAAACTTCTTCTCATATTCCGGTGAAGCCGCTCTACATGCCGGCCGATCTGAAACATTTCGATTATGAAGGCGAAGTTGGATATCCCGGCGAGTATCCGTTTACGCGCGGCGTACAGGCAACCATGTACCGCGGGCGACTGTGGACCATGCGGCAATATGCCGGCATGGGCGACGCCGAGGAATCGAATAAGCGTTACAAATATCTGCTGGCGAACGGGACGACCGGGCTTTCGGTGGCGTTCGATCTCCCCACACAGATCGGGATGGATTCGGACCACGCCTTGGCCGTCGGGGAAGTTGGCAAAGTTGGCGTCGCGATCGATTCGATCGAAGACATGCAGAGGTTGTTCGACGGCATTGACCTGACGAAGATTTCAACATCGATGACGATCAATGCGACGGCATCGATTCTGCTTGCGCTCTACGTTGCTGTGGCGCGGCGGCAGGGTGCGGATATTCGTAAGCTGTCGGGAACGGTGCAGAACGATGTGCTGAAGGAGTACATCGCGCGCGGGACGTATATTTATCCGCCGCAGCAGGCGATGCGCGTGATCACCGACATGTTCGCGTGGACGAACGAGAACGTGCCGGAGTGGAACACGATTTCGATCTCCGGCTACCACATGCGCGAGGCTGGATCGACGGCAGTCCAGGAAGTGGCGTTCACACTGGGCAACGGCATGGCCTACGTCGAAGCCGCGGTGAAAGCCGGATTGGACATCGACAAATTCGCGCCGCGCCTTTCGTTTTTCTTTAATGCGCACAACAACTTTCTCGAAGAAGTGGCGAAATTCCGCGCCGCGCGGCGGATGTGGGCACGCATCATGCGGGAGCACTTCAAGGCGAAGAATCCCCGGTCGTGGATGCTGCGCTTTCATACGCAGACGGCCGGGTCGACGCTCACCGCGCAGCAACCGGAGAACAATATTGTGCGAACGGCGATCCAGGCGCTGGCGGCCGTGCTGGGTGGAACGCAGTCGCTGCATACAAATTCATACGACGAAGCGTTGGCGCTGCCGACCGAGCAGGCGGCACGCATTGCGCTACGCACGCAGCAGATCATCGCCTATGAATCGGGAGCGCCGCAGACCATCGATCCGCTGGCCGGTTCGTATTACATCGAGGCGCTGACGAACGAAATCGAGAATCGCGCGGCTGAATATCTCGGAAAAATCGAAGTGCTGGGCGGAATGCTGAAGGCGATCGAGCGCGGATTCGTGCAACAGGAAATTCAGAACGCAGCTTACGAATATCAGCAGAGCGTGGACGTGCAGGAGTCGATTGTGGTCGGAGTGAACCGCTTCGAAGTTGAGGAAGAGAAGCCCATTCCGATTCAGAGGATCGATCCGGAGTTGGAAACGAAGCAGGTCGAGCGCTTGCGGGCGCTGCGAGCGAAGCGGGACGCCGGGCCGTGGAAAGCTTCGCTCAGTGGAGTCGAAGAGGCGGCGCGGTCGGGAGCGAACCTGATGCCGAGAATTCTGGCTGCGGTTGAGGCGTATGCAACCGTTGGTGAGATTTCGGATGCGCTGCGGAGAGTGTTCGGGGAGTATCGGGAAGCGGTGGTGGTCTAGGGGCGATGCCGGTCGAACTTCGCTCGACTGCGACAGCCGAGGGCGGCTGTCCCCACATGCTTGTGAGTAATTTCGACTGCACGGCCAGAATTACGCCGGTTGTGCCTGCATTTCCTCAACGGCTTTGTCCAGATGCGCGAGCGTCTCTTCCACCGTCAGTGAATACATTTCACTGCCCAGGCCTTCGCCGGATTCGAGTGCGGTCTTCAGGTAGTGTCCAGCGATTTCTACGCCCAATGAATCTGTGATCGACTTGCCGGTGCGCTTCTTGTATTCCACCCACGCCGGATGCGGTAGCGCCACCCAGACCTTGCGTCCGTCCACGAGGAACTTGTAGTCGACCGCGTCGGCATGGCGGGTCGCAATGGCAACGATCTGTGCCTGATAGACACAGTGGACCTGCCTTTTGGTCCAGCGATCGGTGGCAGTGAAGTTCTCGAACATGGATTAACTATAGCGAACCAACTGGAAGAGCCGCAAACCAGCCGGGCATTTTACAGTTAGTGAACAAGGCGTCATCCCTGCACCCTTGGTGACACCGTTCGTCTCAAATCTTCTCTGATAATCTGGCCAGTTCCTTATAACTGGAGACTTCGGTTCTCATGAAAAATTGGTATCTGCATCGCGGGCTGGGGTGCCTCCTTGCGCTCACTGTGTTCGCGAGTGCCGGCTCTCCCGCGTCAGCTCCGAATGAGAAACCCGATCTCCTCCTTACGACGATGCAGGAGGAAATGCAGCGCGCACGGACCGGCTTGTGGAAGCTCGACCCCGCCCCATACTTTTTCAGCTATTCCGTCTACGACAATCGCCTTGCCATGGCCTTTGGCAGCGAGGGGAAGCTGGTCAACTCTTTCCAGGTCCGCCGCCGCGCGGCTGACGTGACCATGCGAATCGGGACTCCGGCGCTGGACAATTCTCATGCGCAAAACCGGGCCTCAGCAAGCATCTCAGGAACGCTTCCGCTCGAAGACGACCGCAACGCAATCGCCCGCGAACTGTGGCGGCTGACGTATGAGGAATACCGCAAGGCGTCGAAGGCGTACGCGAACGTCAAGACAAATACGCAGGTGCACGCTCAGGAAGAAGACACGTCACCGGATTTCTCCGAAGAAAAACCGCCGACTCATGCCGACTACAAGGAGGTGGCTGCCCTCCCCGACCAAAAGGCGCTGGAGAGTCTGGTCCGCGAGTATTCGTCGCATTTCCGCAAATATTCCTATATCTATTCGTCCATCGTAGTAGTCACAGCGCAGCAGACTCAGTTTCATTTTCTCTCGACGGAAGGGAATCACGTGGTTGCGCCCGATGCCTTGATCCGGATTGCGATCGAGGCCGATACACGCGCCGATGACGGCATGGACCTGATGCGCATTGAGACCTTTCAGGCGGAAAGCATTGCGCATCTGCCCCCTGCTGCCGAGATCTCCGCGCGCGTGGAAAAAATGGCAACCGATTTGAAAGCTTTGCGCGAAGCGCCGCTGGCCGAGCCGTATGACGGACCGGCATTGCTCTCCGGACGCGCGTCGGCGGTCTTCTTCCATGAAGTCCTCGGGCACCGACTGGAGGGGCATCGCCAGCGCGGCGAGCAGGAAGGCCAAACATTTACCAAAAAAGTCGGGCAGCCGGTCTTGCCTGACTTCCTCAGCGTGACGGATGATCCGACGCAGCGCACGCTCAACGGCATGGATCTCGGCGGATGGTACGAATTCGACGACGAGGGCATGCCTGCTGCACGCGTCGAAGTGATCAAAAACGGCATCCTCAAGAATTTCCTCATGTCACGCATGCCGATCAAAAACTTCTCCAACTCTAACGGGCACGGCCGCGCCCAACCGGGACTGATGCCCACCGGCCGACAGGGAAATCTGATCGTTTCATCCACACATACAGTGAAAGAGTCCGAGTTGCGGCAGAAGCTGATTGACGAGGTCAAAAAGCAAGGCAAGCCCTACGGCTTGTACTTTGAAGACATACAGGGCGGGTTTACTCTTACGGCCCGCGCTACGCCCCAGGCATTTCAGGTTTTGCCGGTGCTGGTGTGGCGGGTCTATACCGATGGACGACCCGACGAACTCGTGCGCGGCATCGATATCGTGGGCACTCCGCTGGCGGCGATGAACCGTATTGTCGTCACCGGCGACAAGACCGACGTCTTCAATGGCATGTGCGGCGCCGAGTCCGGACAGGTCCCAGTCGCCGCCGCCGCGCCGGCGATGCTTTTCTCTGAGATTGAAGTACAGAAGCGTGCACACTCGCTCAATCGGCCTCCGATTCTTCCGTCGCCGACCGAAGATAAGCCTCCATCAGAAAGACGATCGGGAGGCAAGCAATGACCAGGACCGTCGCCCGCGTTTGCGGTGTTCTGTTTTTCGCGCTGTTGTTTACTTTGCCTCTTCCGGCCTCGGCGCAAAAGTCCAGCGATGCCAAAGACGATCTTGTCCTCTCGGCGATGCGTGTGGAGATGGATCGCTCCAAGGCGCAGCTCAAAATGGAGAACGTCTCCGCACCCTACTTCATCGAATATCGCGTCATCGATCTGGATGAATACGCCGCAGAGGCCGCGTTCGGCGCGCTGCGCGGCGCGGGACGCACGCATTTCCGCTTCGTCCGCGTTGTTGTGCGCGTGGGCGACTACAAAGTCGACAGCTATCTTGGGCAGGGCGAAGGCACGATGGATTTCCTGCCGGTCGACGACGATATGCTGGCCTTCCGCCATCAACTCTGGATGGCCACGGACCGTGCCTATAAGGCAGCCGCCGAATCGCTGACCGCCAAGCAATCGCAGTTGAAGCAGCTCACCATTGACCAACCGGTGGATGATTTTGCCCACACCGATCCTGTGCAATCCGTCGGGCCATTGGTGACGCTGCAATTCGATTCCGTGCCCTGGACGAACATGCTTGCGGACGCTTCGGCGCTCTACAAAAACGACGCCGAGATCGAGTCGTGCGAGGCGAACCTGAAATTTCAGGCGGTGAACCGTTATTTCATGAATACGGAAGGCACTGTCGTTCGCGATGGGGCCAACTATTACGAGATGACCGTTGCCGCCACGACCCAGGCCGCGGACGGAATGAGCCTCACGCGCGACAAGTCCTACAGTGTGGGCGCCATCAAGGACTTGCCTTCCGCCGCCGACTTTCTGACAGCATCCGCAAAACTGGCGGGCACTCTCAAAGAATTGCGTAATGCTCCCGTCCCCGACGAGGAATACCGCGGGCCCGTGCTGCTTTCTGCGGATGCCGCGACTTCCATTTTTTCCAGCTTCATTGGCGAAAACATCCTGGGCCGCAAGCCGGAGCTGGGCAAGAATGCCCGCACGACCGGAGCTTTTGCCGCAAGCTACAAAACGCGTGTGCTGCCGGAGTTTATATCGGTCGTGTCCGATCCGACCATGGCGACATACAACGGCACGCCACTGCTCGGGCATTACGAAATCGATGACGAGGGCGTTCGCGCGCAGCGCGTTTCGGTAATAGAGAAGGGAACGCTTGTGAATTACTTGCTCGGCCGGGAGCCGATCCGCGATTTCCCCGTGTCGAATGGGCATGGGCGCGCGCAGCTTCCAACGGGCAAGCCAGAGCCGCACAACAGCAACCTGATCGTGACTTCGTCGCAACCGGTTTCCAAAGACGACTTGAAAAAGAAGCTGATCGAGCAATGCCAGCAGCGCGATCTGGCGTATTGCTACCGCGTCGAGACGCTTGGCCCACAGCATGCGCCGCGGCTGATTTACAAAGTCTTCACAAAGGACGGCCACGAAGAACTGGTTCGCGGCGCGGCCTTTGGCGAACTCGATATCCGTTCGCTGAGATCAGACCTGATTGCAGCCGGGGATGACGCTGAGGTAGACAATCACTTGATGAACATCCCACATAGCATCGTCGCCCCTTCCATCCTTTTCGATGAACTGGAAGTGAAGCGCGCGAACCAGAACAAAGAAAAGTTGCCGGAGTATCCACCTCCCGCAGTGAAGTAAATCAGGTGTCAAAGTGGCAAGGTTTCAAAGGTTGCCGCGAAGCTGGGAATCACCGGTTTGAATCGGTTTGCGTTCGAGGCTTTCGTCGATAGGAGCGCATGGGCCTGGTCGGCTACCAATCCGACTCCATGTGCGCGCGCATCTTTTTCGAGGTTCGAAATGTGAACGCCCGCTGAGGCCGCGCCTGAATCCGCTTCTAGTTCCACTATCGCAAGCCGCGTCATGAATTCGTAAATGCGGTAGCCGAACTTTTGAGTGGAAGCGAGAGTGGCTGCCAGTTCGCTGCGTGCTCCCGCCATGTTGCCCATCTTCGCTTTCACCCGTGCATCGGCAAGGGCCGCTTCATAGCGTTGCGACTGCCCCGGCGTCAGTTGCGACATCTTGATGGACTTCGCCGCGGCGGCTTGAGCTTCCTTCAATTTGCCTTCGCGCAATAGAATGCGCGCCAATACTGCCTGCGCCCATGCGGCATTGCCCCAGGAGTTGGCCTTCTCGAAATGTTCTGCCGATTGCGCGGCCGATGTTTCGCCCTCCGCATATCGTTTCTCGAAAAGATCGAGCGCCGCGGTCTGAATCGTGACCTGTCCGGCAAAATCTTCGTCTCCAATCGATTTGCACAGTGCGATGGCGTCTTCATATCGTTTTCGCGCGCCGGCGAGATCGCCTCCATAGAAAAGCGTGTCGCCGATTCCCGAGGTCGGGAAGGACTGGCCGTGCTGGTAGGAGAGTTCCCGCGTCAGCGAAAGCGCATCCTCGTAATATTTTTTTGCCCCGGGGAGATCCCCCATTTCCACGAGAACGTTGGCGAGATTGTTCATGGTGTCGGCAGATCCGCGGCGGTCTCCGATTTGTTTAAATGCTGCCAGCGCCTGCTGCTGCATTTTCAGCGCGCCGGGAATGTCGCCCAACCCGTCGAGCGCGTTGGCGAGGTTGCCGTAGTCGCTGGCCAGCCCACCAGGATCGTTGACTTCGCGATGAAATTTCTCGTTCTTTTCATAGTAGCTCTTAGCTTCGCTCAACTGTCCTATGGAATAAGAGACATTGCCAAGTCTTTCGTAAACGGCATAGATGCTTTTCTGTGCGCCAATCGCCTGAAATTCTGCGAGACCAGTTTCAAACTGTTTCCTGGCTCCGGCGAAATCTCCCTGGTCATAGAGGACGTCCCCCACGGTCAAAAGGCAGCGCGCCGCGCCGCGACGGTCACCGGCGGAAACATACAGCTCTCGTGCCTGATTCGAGATTTGCATGGTCTTTTGCGGTTGCCCCAGCCGCAACCAGGCTTGCGACTCAACTTGCAGGGCCTGCGCGACAAGCAAACTTGCTCCGATGCTTCTTCCACGCGTCGCCGCCCTATTGGCGGCTGCTTGTTCTCGTTTGAAATCGCTCAGGATGCTGGCGATGTGGGCTTCCGCGAGATCGAGACGCGCAGTGTCCGCTTCAGATTCGGCTCGCGGCCGAAGGTCCGTCAATGTCTTCTCGGCGTCATCGGCGTGTCCAGAAGCAACCTGAGCCCGGATGAGAAGCAATCCGTAATCGAGATTGTCAGGAAATGACTGCACCAGCGAGCGATAGCTCTCGATCGCCTGCGGAGTTGCCGAGAGAAGCTCATGCGCGCGTCCGGCAATCAGCAGTCGGTCTTCGGGAGAAAATCTTGCCGAGAGGTCCAGCGCGCGCTTTGCTTCCTCAGTGGCCTTCGCATCGTATCCCAGCGAAGACCACGCTTCGGCCAGCGCGGAGTGTGTGGGAGCATAGTTGGGTTCAAGGCTCGCAGATTTTTCCAGCAGATCGCGCGCGGATAGCGCATCAAACAAGCGCAGCCGCTGTAATCCCTGGGAGTAGAGCCGGGCCGCCTCGGGATTCGTTGGCAATGACGCTTTCACCACGGCAGATTGTTCTTGCGACAGCTCACCAACACCCAGCTTGCCGCGCAACTCAGCGCCTGCGCGGCTGACCAGATCGTCTATTTCCGATTCGTTTCCTTTTTCCGAGACTGAGGCTAGCGTGACGCCCGCAACGGCGTCCTGCAGGCGCACATCGAGCCGCAGTACTCCATTCCCCAGCGGAACGTAAGAACCGATCACCACGTCATCACTGCCCAGATTTTGCCGGATGCGCGCCAGCGTTTGCTGGCTGAAGCTGTCGGCATCAGGAAGCGAGAGGCTCGCCTTCATCTGTGCGATGCTCTCGCCGGGAATCGTGCGTAGTTGATCTCCCTGGCTGAGTTCGGTGGTCAGCATTTCCGCGATCGCAGTCGAGAGCCACGATTTCTCCGGATTGTCTGAGACGTTCTTGAATCCCAGCACAGCGACCGAGCGGCGCCGATTTACTGGCGACGTGGCGCTCGGTTTTGGAGTGCGTTGCCGCACGAAATAGATTGCTGCGATGATGAGCAGCGCTGCTACTGCGAAGATCCATGTGCGCGACGGACGCCTCTCCGCGACAGGAACAGCCGACGATGACGACGTGGCGGTCGGCGTGGCCGCCGTCTCGAGAGCTGCGCCCAACTCTGCGGCAGTTTGATAGCGCTGGCTGCGATCGCGGGCAAGGGCTTTGAGGATGATGGCTTCCAACGAGGCAGGAATTGCAGGATTCAGCGTGACAGGGAGTTCGGGCGATTGATTCAGGATCGCATTGATCAGCAGAGCATGAACAGTCTGCTGAAACGGGCGCTTGCCTACGACCATCTCGTAGAGCACGACGCCGGCAGACCAGACGTCGGTGCGCGCGTCTGCCACCTCTCCACTCAATTGTTCGGGAGACATGTATGGCAGCGTTCCGCTGGTCTCCTGTGACTTCGTCAGGGTGACGGTCACGCCCATCTCGCTGGCATGCGGCGTGAATTGCGCGAGGCCGAAGTCGAGAATCTTGAGACGGCCGTCGCTGGTCAGACGAAGATTGGCCGGCTTGAGATCGCGATGAATGATCCCCTGTTCGTGCGCCGCGTGCAGTCCAGCGGCGAGTTGCATGCCCAAGCGCATGGCCTCGCGCGGGGCAATCGGGCCGGCGGCCAGCTTGGCGTCGAGCGTGATGCCAGGGATGAATTCCGTGACCAGAAAATCTACGCCGTGCTCGGTGCCGAATTCATGCACCGTTGCGACGTTGGGATGATTTAGCCGTGCGAGTGAGAGGGCTTCTTTGCGGAAGCGTTTGCGCGCAGCGTCGTCGGTCAGCGAGCCCGCGGGAAGAACCTTGATCGCGACATCGCGGTCGAGTTGCTCATCGTGGGCGCGATAGACCACGCCCATCCCGCCGGCGCCGATCCGCTCTACGATCCGATAGTGCGATAACTGCTTGCCAATCATCTGACTGCGCCCGCCTGAGTGTGAAAAGGATAAATTTCACGGGCGGGGATAGCAAACCCAGAGTCGATCGGTGGTGCGAAGAAAGCTGGTACGGCCCGAAAAAAATCCCCGGGCATAAACGCCCGGGGATAGGAGTCACTATCGAAGAGCCTTGGACTTCGATTGACTACTGTGGCTTCTTGTCCTCGTCTTTGCGCTCTTCCGGCTTCTGCTGCTTTTCTGGCTGGCGTTGCGGCGGAGCAGGCCGTGCCTCGGCAGGAGGCCGTTGCTGCTGTGGACGCGGTGCGGCTTCGGGCCGCGAAGAAGGTTCGCTTCGAGGCTGTTCCGAGGGGCGCGCCGCCCCAGGCCGATTGTTGTCCGGACGATTGGTCTCGGGACGATTGTTCGGTGCCGGTTGCGGCGCCGGACGAGCGTTCGGCGGAGCGGATGATGGATGTTCGGCCCGGGCCGGAGGCTCCGGCTGACGATTAGGTTCAGCATTCGG
>DATAUY010000265.1:0-30993 GCA_036268025.1 Candidatus Sulfotelmatobacter sp.
GTAACGGAAACGTTCTTGGTCTGGCTGGTGACGGTGACTTTCGCTCCGTTCACAGCCGCTCCAGACGGATCGGTTACCGTGCCGAGAATGCTTCCATATACGGCTTGCGCCACGGCGGCGGGCATCCAGAAGCTGAGTAACAGGCTGAGTGCTGCGATCGCGACCCATACTGACCTTTTCATTGAACATTCTCCTCGACGACGTGCGAAAGCGATTGCCCCGGAAATGCAGAGGGAGACTTGAAGAGACAGCGTGCAGTCGTAATTCAAAACAATTAGCTGGATTACGTTTCACTAGGTTTGATACTGTTACGGATGCCAAGTCCTCATCTTGCAAGCAGATGAGGCCTTGCGTTACTTCCAGGTGATATGGCTGTAACACACAGTTTCGTTGCCGGACGCGAGCAGTGCTTCCAACAAGTAGAGAGACTTACCAAAAGCCATAGCCTCCACAGCTCAGAATCCCTTTGCAGATTGCTGCGTTATCTGGCGGAGCATTCTCTTGATCACCCCGGAATTGCGCTGAAGGAATACCAGATCGCCACCGAGGTCTTGGGTCGTCCGGCAGGATTTGATCCCCAAAGCGACTCGACCGTCCGAGTGCAGGCGGGACGTCTGCGAGTAAAGCTCTCGGAGTACTACGCGCATGAAGGCGTCAACGACCCAATCGTAGTCGAGATCCCAAAAGGTTCCTACGCGCTTACCTTTCACGCACGGGCTGTTTCCCCGGAAGCCCCGGCTGCCGCGTCTGTCATCGTTGAACCGCGAGAGAAAAAGCCGGCAGTCGTTCTGCCTGTGCGCTCGTGGGGAGCTGTTGCGATCGTGCTCCTCGCTTTGCTCGCTGTCTCGTTGATTGTCAATGCGTTCCTGCTGTCAAGGACGCGCACTTCGACGACGACTTCAAGTCAATCTATTCCGCTGGCTTATCAACTTTTCTGGAATCGTTTTCTGACGGGAGCGCAACAGCCTTGGGTCATCTTCAGTAATGGCAGCTTCGTCGGACGTCCGGAAACGGGAATGCGGTATTTCAATCCGGCATCCGACGCGCAGGCTTTCATCCTCGACCATTACACCGGGGTGGGCGAGGTGCTGGCGATCCATCAGCTCGACCACGTATTCTCGGTGTTGAATCGCCCGATCCGGGTCAAGCGCGGCGCATTATTTTCCCTCGATGATGCGCAGAACAACGACCTGATTTTTGTGGGCTCGCCTTCCGAAAATCTTACGCTGACTGATCTTCCTGGAACGAAGGAATTCATTTTTCAACGACTTGACTCGGGACCACGCAAGGGGGACCTCGCCGTTGTCAACGTGCATCCGTTGCCCGGGGAAGCGAAAACTTATCTGGCAACCCCCGCAAACCAGGCTACCGTTGAAGATTATGCGATTGTCAGCCTCCTTCCGGGCCTTGACCCCTCGCGCTCGATCCTGATTCTTGCCGGGAACTCAACCTTTGGCACACAGGCGGCGGTCGAATACGTTTGCCGAGAGGATTCCATCAACGAATTACTGCGACATCTCAAGGTTTCCAAGGCAAGCGATCTCAAACCCTTTGAGGCCTTGCTCCATGTAAGAATCGCTCACGGCGTCCCGGTAATGGAAGACCTGATTTCTGTTCGTAATCGCGCAAAGTGAAAGCATGTCAGTAGCTCAGTAAACTGCATTCTCCGCTTGCGTGCTGCTGATCTTTCCCGCCTCGACCGATAGCGAATAAGCAGTGCCTCCATCGCCCTTCCACGAATCCAGATCGAAATGTCCGCCTGTAGGGACGCGGTAGACGCTTACGTCGTGAAAGGTCAGCGGTTTATTTTTTTCGCAGGCTTCGGGAGCTTTCGTCGGACGGAGAAAGTATGCACCTTTGCCTGACCCAACTACCTTGCCCTTGCCATCGGCCTCCACCAGCACAGCGGATCTCTCGTCAATTGCGACTTCGCGCGGAGAATTGCTCCATCCATCTTTCATGATGCGAGCGAGAAATCCGAGCGTGCGGCCCATGCGATCGCGCTTGGCAAAGTGTGAATCTGTGATCAGATTGTCGAGATGGGGAATTTTCAAGAAATCCTTCACCAGGGTCACGCGAAAAAAATAAGGATCCGGCAAGACGTCGGTCGAAGCCAGGTCTTTATCGTCAGGTTTGTCGTTCAAGCATCCATAAACAAAAGCGCCCTGCACAGCCAGTCCCGCGCTGGTGCCGCCAATCGGCTTGCCCGCGGCGATGTTCGCATTAATCGCGTCTTCGACTGGCGTTCCCTGCCATCCCCGAACATAGTTCGATTGGTCGCCGCCCGCAATGAATATGACTTCGGCTTTGCGAATGATCTCCGCGACCGCGGGATCTTCCGCCGAAGCGCGGTCTGGAAGAATAAGCGTGGAGACGGAATTCGTCTTGCACAATCCGTTCACATAGGGGTTGTAGTCGTCGTCGCCCGAGGCGCGCAGAATCAGGAAATCTGCACCATTGCCCTTGTTGCAAAGCCAGCGGAAGGCTTCATCCAGATCTTTGCCGCCGCCCATCATGGCGATGCCGAATGCAGGCTTGGTTTGAATGTCCTCCTTATTTCCGAGGCGGAAATATTTGTAGGACTCCGGGCGGGCGAATCCGACCGAGCAAACAAGAAACAAGCAGAGATATCGCGAAAAATTATTGATCACGCAGAGAAATATACAGGAAAGGATTGCGCGAGACCCATTGCTCATTCGCGCGAGTTGCAGACTTTTGGAGAGGTTATATCCGAAGTTGCTACTTCAATCCCTGAACCAGATACAAATCCGACAATGTCCGCACGTAGTTGTATACGTATGCCTTGTTGTCGGCCGACATCATCACCCTTCCGATCGTATCAATGCCCGCCGAGTCCGCTGGTTCTACCGACTTCCAGAATGTTCTCTGACCTGTCGCAATATCGACCCGGTAGACCTGCGCCGGAACCTGGCCACGTCCCAAAACAAAAATCGAGCGGCTATCGCCGGACCATGCGGTCGCGAACTCGCCCGGCTCCACTCCAGGCACGAGCTTGGGTTCGCCTCCCTCCACAGGATAAAGATAAGTTTTCTGGTCCGGCCCGCGACCCGCAACCAAGCGTCCGTCCCATGACAGCGAGATTCCAGACCCAACTCCTTCGGGGCTGAATGCATGCGCTTTGCCCTCGTCCAGCGACTCCCAATAAAGCCGGATGCCATGTCCAGGCTCGGTGCCGCTGAAAACAAATCTTTTCCCGCCGGGGAGAAATGCGCCGATAATGTGATTGAGGCCATCATCTTTCAGGCGCCGCATCTCGCCCACACCGCTCGGATACAGTACCAGCGGCGACGGTGACATATTGAACCGTGAAAGCGCCCATTTTCCGTCCGGCGAAAGAGCCATCCCGCTGCCCTCGCCTAACCGGATGGCCGGCGACCCGTCGGTATCTCGCAAATAAACGGCGTACTTCGGACCTCCACCCTCACCCGCCTCCTGGAACAATATCTGCTTGCCATCGGCCGACAAACTTCCCGGCACTGACCAGTCGAGCCAGGACAGATCTTTTTCTTTGACGTCCCCCGGAGCCAGTCCGATGATGCCGGCGCGATCGTTACCGCGCGTCAGCAACACGTTGCCCTCTTTACCCACGTCCAGAATCGTCAGTTCACCCGGGACGCGCGCCAGCAGTCGTACTTTTCCTGACAGATCGGTTGCATAGAGCGAGCGGTCGCCTCCGGTGCGCGTTGCCGTGAACCAGATCTCACTCCCATCGATCGACCACGCAAGGCCCTGAATGCTGTCCCATCCGTCGGATAGCATGGTCTTTTTCCCTGCCATGTCGACGATGGAAACCGAGCCGCCATCATCCTGCGGCTGGGGGTGGTCGATAAAAGCGACAATCTTGCCATCGGGCCCGATGCGCGGATTTCCGATCCACCCCTGGGACTGGTAGACCATCTTGCCCAGAGGGAACTCCAGCCTTTTCCTGCCCTCCACTTCGTGGACTACAGCAACGTTGGTCCCATCCGGCGACCAGTCGGCCCACTCTACATCGTCGAGAATTTCCCGCGGCGCTCCGCCCACCAGTGGCACGCGCGCCAGCGTTCCGGCGTCGAGGAATGCATCCCGCGGTTTGCTATGCAGGGCGAGCAGCATCTCTCCCGATCCGGAAACCGCAAGCACATCCGCGCCGCGAGGTTCCATCTCCTGCGACTGAGGGCTCTCCGGGCGCGTGGTGTAGAGATCGAGCGGCTTTCCTTCCCACGCCGCGCTGTAAATCACAGTCTTACCGTCAGGCGCGAAGCGCGCCGAATGCACGATGCCGCGCCGGAACGTCAGCGGATGGTAGGCTGCGAACTCCGGCTTGCCCGGGCCTTTGAAGAGCATCCTGCCGGCAACAACTCCGGCGATCAACGCAAGCGTGCCCACTACTATCAGCGCCGCCCGGGCACGCCGCCTCAGCACGAAGCTTCCGTCCGGATGCGCTTGAGCGGGCGGCGGAATTGGCACCGCGCCCGACGTGCTTGCCGCCCTGATCCGCGAACTCTCCAGACCCCGCTTGATGCGCTTCAGGTCTCCGCGCAGTTCGGCGGCGGTCTGGTAACGCATATCGCGTTCTTTTTCCAGCGACTTCGAAATCAGGTCATTCAGTTTCTCGGGAATTTTAGAATTCAGGCTTTCCACCGGCGCCGGCGCGCGATTCAGGATCGCTTCAAAAATCACGCCGTTACTGCTTCCGGAGAACGCCATCTGCCCGGTCGCCATCTCGTACATCACGGTTCCGAAGGCGAATAAATCAGTCCGCGCATCGAGTTCTTCGGCGCGCACCTGCTCCGGAGACATATAAGCGACCGTGCCGATCGTTGATCCTGGACTGGTCATCGCGCCTTCAGGCACGGTCAAGGTGTGCTCGGTGTTCTGTGCAAGTTTGGCCAAGCCAAAATCCAGCAGCTTCGCCTGTCCGCGCTTGGTCACGAAAATATTGGCCGGTTTGATGTCGCGATGAATAATTCCGCGGGTGTGAGCAGCATCGAGCCCGTCCGCGATCTCAATGCTGAGCCCCAGGAGCGTCTCCACATCCATCGGCTGTCCGGCGATCCGATGCTTCAACGTCTGCCCCTCGAGATACTCCATCGCGATGAACGCGCTTCCATCCTGTTCATCGATCTCGTAAATGGTGCAGATGTTGGGATGGTTCAATGAAGACGCAGCCTGCGCCTCGCGTTGAAAACGGCTAAGGGCCTGTGGATCTTTGGCTACGTCATCGGGAAGAAATTTGAGCGCCACGAAGCGTTTGAGCTTCGTGTCCTCGGCCTTGTAGACGACACCCATGCCGCCTCCGCCGAGCTTCTCAAGGATCCGGTAATGGGAGATGTTTTGGCCGATCATGCCGAAGTGGTTGCAGCAGAAACGTTATCTTATGAGGCATCGCCGCTTCGCGCAAGCGACGAAAGCGCACCGAATCCGGAGGATTATCTGGTGAGCGCGGCAGGATTCGAACCTGCGACCCATGCCTTAAAAGGGCATTGCTCTGCCAACTGAGCTACGCGCCCACAATCTCTCAATCTAACACAAGTAAATGCTCGGGAATTTGCCTTCGACCAGGCTGCTCTCCACAGAATTCTTCCCCTCTGCAACCATCCCGCAAGTTGAAGCATCTGCAGGTACAGGTACATCTGTACACGCGTTCCAGAAACTCAACCTGAGAACCTTGCCATCGTCTTTTTAGGTTCGAGTATTTCTCTTCTCCAACGATTCGATGGTGACGCTGTATGGCGGGCACTTATTTGGCACGCAATCTGGCTCTTCTCACTCCCGTCCGGAATCATGACGCGGTAAGGCGCTATTGGATTGCCATTCTCGCGGCAATCATCGCAGTTTTGCTCCGCTGGATTCTCGATCCCATCCTGGGACACGTCGCTTTCTACATCACGATCTATATTGCGGTGGCATTCTGCGCCGTCGTCTGCGGACCGGGGCCGGCAACGCTGAGTGGCTTCCTGAGCTTTGTTGGCGTTTTCTATTGGTTCGTCGATCCCCGCCGGTCCTGGCTTTCCATCCGCTCTTCGCAGGTTCACGCCGTAATCGGATGTTTTCTTGTTTGTACGGTGCTGATCCTTCTCGGCCACGCAAATCGAACCAAGCAGCTACGCCTCAATGACACAGTCGTCGCTCTCACCAACGAGGGACATGAGCGGCAGCGCGCCGAAAACGAACTGCGCCAGGCGCACGACGAGTTGGAGCAGCGGGTGGTCGAGCGTACATCCGAACTCTCCGACGCACTGGCTCGCCTTAAATCGGAAGTCGCAGTACGAGAACAGACTGAGGCACAACTGCGTCGTCTTTCTCTTCGTCTCATGACTCTTCAGGACGAGGAGCGCCGCCGTATCGCCCGCGAACTGCACGACACCTCTGGTCAAACGCTTGCCGCCATGAAGATGTCGATCGCCTTGATCCGCAAGGCGGACGTTTCGTCTCCGAAGTTGAAATCCCTGATCGATGACCTGGAGAGCTTGACCGATGAAGCCCTGCAGGAAGTTCGGACAACTTCGTATCTTCTCCACCCTCCCCTACTCGATGAAGCGGGAATTGCTTCAACCATTGGATGGTTTGTCGACGGATTTGCAAGGCGCAGCGGAATTCAAATGCAATGCGACGTCCCCGAACGGATGGAGCGTCCGCCTCGCGATTGCGAACTCGTCCTCTTTCGCGTATTGCAGGAGAGCTTGACCAATGTCCATCGCCATTCCGGCGCATCGGCCGCCTCAGTTCGTCTCAGTCATGAAAATGGCCGATTTCAGCTTGAGGTTTCGGACAACGGCAAAGGAATTTCGCAGGAAGATCTACTCCGATTCCAAACCTCGGGAAACAAAGGTGGAGTTGGCATCGCCGGAATGCGCGAACGCGTGCGTGAACTGGGCGGTGAAATCCAGATCAAATCTCTGCTGGCTGGAACGACAATCCATGTCGAACTTCCGAATCCTCGGCAGGCGAACCAACCGGAAGGCGAGAATGCCGTCTCTACAACCCACTCTTAGGAAAACCTGCCACTGACACTAGCTGAGTCCAAACTGTGCGCGTTCGATGAGTGCCTTCAGTAGAATACTTGGGAATCTGTAGTCTGCTGGACGCAATTTGAAAAAGTCCTCAAGACCTACCGGCCTGCGGTATTGGATGCTTGCCGCGCTCGAGGAGTGCGATAACGCCTCCGCGGGCTTTAGCGCTGATCCGGTACACGATCTTCGCGTCGCGTTGCGCCGTTGCCGCTCCATGGCCGACGGCATGATGGCCATGGATCCCGAACACGACTGGAAGGCGATGAAAAAAGCCGGCAAGAAACTCTTCCAGAGTCTCGGCGGATTACGCGACGTTCAAGTCATGATGGACTGGATCGAGAAGCTCGAAATCGCGACTCCAAGCGTGGCGCGGACAGTCATGTCCACGTCGCCGGAACCCGGGCGAACACCGACTGCGACGCCTGGCGCCGCTGCGGCCGAGCAAAAGGATGATCGGGATCCGGCGGCTCGCGCCCTTCTTCATATTCTGAAGTCGCGCGAAACCGAACATAAACATCAGGCCCGCGGCGCTCTCGAAGAATTCGACCGCAAGCAATGGCGACAGTGGAGCAAGTCGCTTCCTCAACGCGCCGCCCGCATACGGCCGGGTAGCGCGGTTTTCAAGCATCTCGCGCTCGAACGCTGGACCGCCGCCCGTGATCTTCACAGGCGCGCCATGCGCAACCGCTCGCAGGTCGCGCTGCACACCTTGCGCATCGGCATCAAGCGTTTCCGCTATATCGTTGAGAATTTCCTGCCGGAGGAGCACAACGCCTGGAACGACGATCTGAAGCACCTGCAGGACCTGCTCGGCGAGGTACATGATCTCGATGTTCTTTGGGCAACGGCTCTCGCCTGCCGCGTCTTCCCCGATGAAATCTCTCGCAAGGCATGGCATGCGCGCATCATCGAAGAGAGAACGAAGCGTTTGGATGAATATCGCGAGAAAACCATTGGCCCCGATTCTCTTTGGAGCAAATGGCGTGCAGGATTGCCGCGGGGTAAGCAGATTCAGGACATCGCGACTCGACGCATGAAACTCTGGGCGAAGGCGCTCGATCCGGATATCGCGCACTCGGAGCGGGTCGCGCGGCTTTCTTTGGAACTCTATGATGGCCTGACCGCCCGTGGACTGCTGAACGCGGGACCGCACACTTCCTCTGACAAAATGCACGAGGAATCGGCGGCCAACGCGCGGATCACTCTCTATACCGCCGCTTTGCTGCACGACGTGGGCAAGGCAAACGGCGACAAGGGGCACCACAAAGAGTCGATGCGCCTGATTCAGAAGCACGGCACGCCGCTGGGATGGAAAGCCGAAAACTTCGCACGCGCCGCGATCGTGTCCCGTTTTCATTGTGGCGCTCTGCCTGGACGCGGGCACAAAGCTCTGCGCGATTTGCCGTCTGACGAGCAGCGCATCATTATTCGCCTCTCGGCTATCCTCCGCCTTGCAAATGCGTTAGACAGCGATCATGACGGCCACGTCCGCCGTTTGAGGATCGAGAGCCCTGCGGGATCGTTGAAACTTCACGCGAACGGTTCCGGACAGAAACGCCCCGCATTGGGAAAGAGCGAAGCCATTGTCATCGCCGCGGAAGGATATTCAGACGCGACTCCAACCGCACAGGCCGTCGCGGCCGAAAGGTATTTGCTGGAAACGGTGTTGCACCGGCCAGTATTGGTCAAGCCAATCAAGAAAGCGGCGTCGCGTCGAGTGGCGTAATGTTCTTATCGTAGCCCATCTTCACCCTTGATCTGATCTTTCGTCAGCCCGCCAACGCGAGCCAATGGACGTCCGCTGTCAGTCACCGCGACAGCGACCATGATTTCATTCGCGCGGGGCGCATCGTTCAGGCGCACCTCCATGCCATCGAAGTGGCTGCGTACAAACGCCGCGTCTTTATGGCCGAGCGGAATATCGAGTGCAACCCCGAGCCCGCCGCGCTTTTTCGAGGACGGAATCAGCGCTGCCCCTTTGCCCAGCACTCGCCGCACTGGCGTGCCCAGTTTGGGATGAAGAATGGCCGCCGCGTGTTCCAGTTCTCCGTTTTCCCCAACTGCCGCGGCTTTGCCATAGCTTTGCGCGGAAGTTCCTGGGATTCCCAGCGCGGCAAGGGCGGCGGTGGTCAGTAACTGACCAAGTTCTTCGCCGATCTCCATCAATTCCGATAAATCCTCGACATACTTGCCCGCGCAGGGATTCTCAATCACCGCGACCGCTGCCGCCTTGCGCGTGGGAGGAGAAACCTCGCGATCCATCTCTCTCCGCGTCTCTTCCACGAACGTCGCGATCTTGCGGATCTTGGTTTTCATCGCAGTCCATCTTCCCCTTTGATTTCTGAGGCCTTGAGCCCGCCCACACGCGCGTGCACCCGGGCGCCCGTTGTCATGACAAGAGCCAGGAGAATCTCATCGGCTCGCGGAGCGTCATTGATGCCAACTTCCATCGCATCAAAATGGCTTCGAACATACGACGCATTGATGTGCGTAACCGGCACGTCAAGCCGCGTTCCAGGACCGCCAACTTTTTTCGTCGAAGCCACGATTGCCTTTGCGCCCCCCAACACTTCGCGCATCGCATATCCCCCCGGGACGTGCCACAGGGCGCCGTGCTCCAGTTCGCCCGCCGATCCCACGATCGCGCCTTTACCGTAGCCTTCGACGATCTTCGGGTCGCCGCCAAGCACTGCTACCAGGCTCTGCGCCATTTCCAAACCCAATGGCTTCAGGTCATCCATAAAGCTCTCGATTCTCGCGACGTACGCTCCTGCGAACGGATTCTTAATCACCGCAAGCACAGCAGCCCGACGTAAGGGCTTGTCGGCAACAGGACCGCCCTCATGAAAGATCTCCTCGACGCATGTCAGCTTCTTGCGCACGATCGCCTCAGGCATGGACGAGGTTCCTTTCGCGAACGGAGGCAATCGAATCCTTCATGCTTCCAACCACACGCGTTTCTTCCTGCAAACTCAAAGCAGCGCTACGAATCAGACCAATCTTGAGCAGACGGTTGGCACACAGGACTCCCGCATCCAGCGCGTCATCGACTTCAGAATTGGTCAGGCGTCCGACAGCCTGGGTGACGAGGCGATCTCCGAGATCGCTGTCGGGGGCGAGATCGCAGGCCGGAACGCGGACAATTGCAGGATGTCCCGGCAAGTCCACAGCGTTCGCGATGATCGTCGCCGCGGCATCGGCGGCGGCAGCCCGATCGGCCAGCACGGCCACAGAATCCGCGATGCCGAGAGAAAAACTGCGCCCGCGCCATCCGCTGGTTGCGATGCCGCGAATAGGATCATTCGCGGTTATTGTTGCTGTCCCGAACACCGATAAACAATCCGGACGCTCGACCATGCCGACGACGAATTCTTCTCGCGCAGCCAAATGCAGAGCGATGTCTCCGCCGTCATTTACATAAGCTCGGGAAAGATCGCTTGCCGCAACCATGCAAGCCAAAATTTCTTCCGCAACCGCTCCTGCCACTGCGGCCATTGGCGTAATGAAAAATTCGGCTGCGTAAGGCATCACGGCCGCCATCATTCTTCCCGCCACACAGCCTCGCGGCCAATCCGCTTCCGGCGCGCACCGTCGCCGAAGATGCGCCAATTCATCACAGACTTCATCCAGGACCGTCACAAACCTTCCGCTCGCGGCCACGTAAGCCTTCTCGATTTCCTGGATCGGGCCAAAAGCTTCCACAATGAGATCGATCGGACCATCGTTCATGTGAAGACGACGTCCGGCCGGAAGCAGTCGAATTTGCGCGCGGGATTTCATTTTTTCTTTCTTCGCCGCGTGTCTTCGAGCGGCCACGGATTATCTTCACAGGCCGCTAGTCGTCGCCGCCCGTCTTTTTCGTTGGAAACGATCGAATCTAATGGCCGCACGCTCTCCATGTATCCCCCAAGCTCAGCATAGTCTGCAAGCTTAAGAGTAAATTCTATCGGCGCTACGAGCGCTGGAGTCGGCACATATCCAAATGCATTTTGCGGCATTCGCGATACGTCCACCATGAAAGTGATCCCTCCGCCCGGCCATACATAAACCGGAGCGCCGCCGCACGTCATGCGGGTGAGCGCATCGCCAACAGCGTGCGTTAGCTTCACCGGATTCTCGGTCACTCCCGCGCGAAGCGATCCGCCGGCGCCGCCCATAAACAGCACAGTACACAGCGCCGGCTCGCAGTTTTCTTTGATTCGTCCGACCGACTCGCGCAGATTTTCCGGCAAGTCTCTTTCACGGGGCTTAAGGTCTTCATCGAGTTCGAAGTAGGCATGGTGCTCGCCCGTCGTGCTCACCATCAGCAACCGAAGTCCCTTCCAGGCTTTCTTCGAATTGAATTTCCCCAGGATCGAGAGTGGATCGTCGATGTTCGTTCCGCCCCAGGAAGTGCCAGGCTCCGCCACCTGAAAGTATCGCCCCGGAGTCGAACGCCTGCCCTTCAGCTTGATTCCTGTCTCCGGAACCCCGAGCAACTTTCCCGCCTGATGTTCCGACAGGACACCGGTAATGTGATCGTCGACCACAACCACATCGTCTACTTTGCCAAACCATTGCCTGGCAAACATTCCAATCGTGGCCGAGCCGCACCCCACTCGCATTCGTTCTTCTTGAACCCCATCCACAATCGGCGCCTTTCCAGCTTGCACGACGACTTTCGCACCATCATCAATCTTCAGTTCGACTGCATTCCCATTGCACAACTTCAACAGCGCGTCACAGGTTGCCGTGCCTTCCTGCCGCGAGCCGCCCGTCAAATGCCGTACTCCGCCGAGTGACAACATCTGCGAACCGTATTCGCTCGTCATCACGTGTCCGATGGCTTCTCCTTGCGCACGAACTGTGCTGCACTCGGCTCCCAGATGGCGGTCGGTATCGATCTTCAGCTTGACGCCGCAGTAGCTGAAAATTCCTTCGGTCACAACCGTGACCATATCGACGCCTTCAACTTGCGAAGAAATGATGAAAGGCGCGGGCTTGTAGTCCGGGTAGGTCGTCCCCGCTCCAATCGCAGTGACGAATGTCTCGCCGTGGCTGACCAAAGTTCCGTCCCAATCACGGCTGCGATCAAGAAAGGGTACAACCGATGCGCCGCGGTCGAGAGCTCGGTCGAGCACCACGTGCGGATCCAGCCGCACAAGCTTTCCTTCGTGGTTGCCGTAGCGGTCGCACGATCCTGTGCGGCCCGGCTTGATGTAACAGAGCACGGGGCACGCGTCGCAACGGATCGCGTCATCAGCCATGCGCCGCTCCATTTGCTTTCGCCAGGATCGCCGCTCGTACGCGGTCTGGTGTTGCAGGAATTCTGTGGATGCGCACTCCAACCGCATCATGAATCGCATTGAGGATTGCAGGCGCGGTTGGGATCACAGCCTGCTCTCCGATTCCCTTTGCGCCGAATGGCCCGATCGACGAGGGATCCTCAATCAGAATGGATTCTACCGGCGGCACGTCTCCAGCCGAGGGAATGAGGTAGTCATGCAGGTTCTCGCCCTTGCCTGGGAAGAATTCCTCCATCAATGCCATGCCAAGTCCCTGCGCCACGCCGCCCTCAATTTGCCCTTCAATCAGCGTCGGATTAATCGCCCGTCCGACGTCGTGCGCCGCAGTCACCTTCAACACGCGCACCGTTCCCAGTTCGACATCGACTTCAATCTCGGCCATGTGCGCCCCGAAACCGTAAACTGCGTAAGGAGTTCCCTGCCCGTCCTCGTCCAGCGGCGTGATCGGTGGGTCGAATGTTGCCTCGCAGGTGATCACGTAGCCGTGTTGATCGAGGGGCAAATCCTTTAGCTGAAGTTCACGACTCTTTCCGTTCTCCACTACTCTCACACCTCTCGAACCGAACTCAATCATGCCGCATTTGCATGCACCCCCCAACTTCAAAATGCTCTCACGCAGCTTGACGCCGGCCATGTGGGCTGCCTTCCCGGTAATGAACGTCTGCCGCGAAGCCGAAGTCTTGCCGCAGTCGGGAGTGATTGCCGTGTCCGCTGAGACCAGATCAAAATGCGTGATTTGCGCACCGACTGCGTCGGCACAAATCTGCGTGACAACCGTGTTCGATCCCTGGCCAATGTCCACCGCGCCCTGATGCAGCGCAATTCGACCATCACGCTTCAATCCGATGCGCACCGTAGACGGATTCGGCAGCGACGTATTGCCGCAGCCGTACCACATGCCAGCAACGCCAACCCCTTGTCGCAAAGGGCCAGCCGCTTTTGAATTGAACTCAGCCGCAGTTTTGCGAGCAGCCAGCCATTTTGGGCGCAACGCTTCAAAACAGGCGCGAATGCCGACGCCTTCACCAAGCAACTGCCCGGTCACCGTGGGTGTTTCGTTCTCCAGCGAATTGAGAATGCGAAATTCCAACCGATCCATCCCGACTTCGTCGGCGAGATCGTCATACACCTGCTCCTGCGCAATGGCGGCCTGTGGCACTCCGAACCCGCGAAATGCGCCCGCCGGAACAATATTGGTGTGAACAGCTCGCGTCAACGCGCGATAATGTGGCACATAATAAGGACCAGACGCATGCACCGGAACGCGGCCCGCGACAGTCGGTCCCCACGAGGAATAAGCTCCGGTATTGAAGTCCGCGCTGAAGTCCAGCGCAGTCAGTTTGCCAGCACGGTTAGCCGCCGCCCGAAGCTTCATCCGCGCCGGATGCCGCTTGGTTGTCGAGACGATGGACTCCGTTCGCGAATAGACCATCCGCACCGGTTGATTCGACTTCCACGCGGCCAGCGCGACAAATGGCTGTATGGAAAGATCCAGCTTCGAGCCGAAACCTCCTCCAACCGCGGTCGGAACGATTCGAACGCGCTCGGGTGGGACTCCCAGAATCTTCGCGATGTCCGCGCGATCCATGTATGGCGACTGCGTACACGCCTGAATCTCAATCGTATCGCCGACGCGGCGCGCGAATCCTGCTTCCGGTTCGATATAAGCATGCTCCACAAATCCCGTCTCGTAGTCGCCTTCAACGACGATCTCTGACTCGGCAACGGCCCTGTCCACATCGCCGCGCACAACCCGGCCGCGCACCAGCACATTCTGATCTCGATGCCTGTGGATTCGTGGCGCATCCTCAGCAAGCCCCTCATCAATGGTCATAATCGGAGGAAGTTCTTCCCAGCGCACGGGGAACGCCGCGGCGTCCAGCGCCTCCAAAGCATCCGGTTCACCCACGACTGCTGCCACTGCCTCTCCGCGAAAGCGAGCCTCTCTGTGTGCAAACACAGGCTGGTCTGCGAACTTGGGAATCACGCCATAGCAGTCGATTCCCGGCACATCTTTCGCAGTGAGAACGCTCTCGACACCCGGATGGTCTGCAACAAAGCCATCCAGATCGCCGAACTGAAAGCGCGCTCGATGATGGGGACAGCGGATCACCCGCACCGCCAATGTTTCCGCCGGCGTTTCATCGGCCCCGAAGATTTCCGTTCCGTCGACTTTCCTCTGGCCGTCAAGCCTGATCAGCCGCGCCCCAACTGCCGCACCTGCCTCCGGAGACACAGGCTCGCTCCGCGTGACGTTGGCCTCGATAATTGCACTCACGATCTTGCCGTATCCAGTACATCGGCAGAGTACGCCGCCAATGGCCTCCATGACTTCGGCTTCATTTGGGGATGAATTCTTTTCAAGCAGCGCCGTCGCAGCAACCAGCATGCCCGGAGTGCATGCCCCACATTGCGCGGCCCCGTGAGCCAGAAAAGACTGCTGCAACCGGCCTAGAAGCGGCGTTCGCGCGGCAAGTCCCTCAACCGTCGTAACCTCGCATCCCGAAACCTGGCCTGCCGGAACAAGGCAAGCGCACACCGGCTCTCCATTCAGCAAGACTGTGCAAGCACCGCAGTCGCCAGCATCGCAACCGACTTTGGTTCCGGTCAGACCAAGATCTTCGCGCAGAACGCGAGACAGACGGCGCACGCCGGACGTTGCAATCTGACAACCCTGCTCATTTACGACAAATGAAATCGCTTCCAAGTCCGAATGCCCAGGCGGTCCTTGCGCTGTAACCAAGTCAGGCCCTCCCCGCGCAAGCTTCGAGTGCCCGCCGAACCAGCGTCAAAGAAGCATCACGACGATAATCCGCGGTGGCCCGAACGTCGTCAATCGGAGAGAGCGATGCAAGATGCTCAGGTCGTACGGTCGCTCCGATTCCCTGCTGGAGAGGCTTTCCAATAAGGTCCTTCTCTAACTCGCTCAGCCTTCGCGCCATGGCAGAGCAGGAACCCACCGCCACTCGCGCCTCCGATACCAGGGCTGCGTGATTTTGCTGAACGACTGCGGCAACCATGGAGATTGATATCACCAGATACTTCCGCGCTCCCAGCTTCAGGAACGAAGAAACTGCATCTTCAATCTTTCGTGGAATCAGGATAGCCGCCAGAATCTCTCCTGGTCGACGCATCGTCTTGCGGTTTCCAGTGATGAACTCGCCAAGCTGCATCCGGCGCAGCCCGTCGGTGGAAGAGAGTTCCAGCTCAGCATCTAATGCCAAAAGCGGAGGCACGCCGTCCGCCGCGGGCGACGCGTTGCATAGATTTCCAGCTACCGTGCCCCTGTTCTGAATCTGCACCGACCCAATCTCCCTCGCAGCCGCCTTCAAAGCGTCTAAGCAACAAGGCAGCGGAGTGCGGATTACTTCGCTCCAGGTCGTGAGCCCCCCAATCCGAATGTATTGATCATCATAAGAAATCCCACGGATTTCGCTCAGCACGCTGATATCTATCACGTTGCCACGCGGCAAGCGTTCTCCCAGCGCGGGATAGAAATCCGTTCCTCCAGCCAGGATCTGGCCGCCAGGCGCAGCCAGTAAGGAAACCGCTTCTTGCAACGTTTTTGGCTTGAGGTACAAGGCCAGGGCCCCAAAACTTCGATCGCTGTCGCTTCCAGAGTTTCTATACGAACCCCGGATGTTTGTACAGCACACCCTAATACTCAGAAATTACCGTTCAATGAAAATGACGCGCCCTCAGCTGCCACAACACAGAACTGCAAACGGTTGCATAGCTAAAAAGCCCAAAGGGGGGATTGACACAAGCCGCCGGGCTCTGGCAAAAAGAGAGTGCATCATGGCGCAGTGGAATCTCAAACCGTGGCAAATCTTCGTCCTCGGCGTGGTGGCGTTGGCCATGCTGCTGATCATAGTGATCCCGGATGATATTGACCTGCCTGCCACCGCATTCCACAGGAACACCGGCCCAACCGCTGTCCATGCCCAGGCAACCGCAGCTCCGGCCATGGTAATGGTAGCCACCATTCATCTGTTCCCAACGGCTGCCGAAGCCTATCCGCCGTTTTACCAGGCAGGAGATCTCGCCAGCAGTCCGGACCCCAACTCCGTTCCTATCCTTCTTAAGACCATTCGGCGCTAGCCATCGGTTTCGCTTAGGGCGCCTTTGTATCGCCAGGCGACACTGGTCTTCATTCCGCGCCCTTCTTGTTTGGTTCGCCTCGCATTCATACGCAACGTAGTCAAGGGAGCACAACATGGTTTTTGATTTCGAATACTTTCCACACCACGATCTGTCCCACCTGATCGAGCGGGCATCGGCGGAAACGGGGTTTTCTGCCAGGGATATTGCCGCGATGGTCGACTCGGACCTGAAGATGGATCACTTACTCGAATACATCACAGCCGTCATGTCAGACCGTATGAACTGAACGGCCACATTTTTCTCCGCTCTCGTATTTGCTCACCCTGAAAAGGACCGCCGGATTCTTCCAGTGCTCGGAGAATCCGGCGGTTCTATGTTTTAATCACTCCTCGGTTTCTGACATCGAATCTCCCGGAGAAAACATGAAGGCTATTCGTCTAGCCGCTCCATTTGTTCTCTTGCTCGTGGCTAGTCTGTTGTTCGCACAAGGCCCGGCTCCCGTCGCGCCTCCCGCCGATCTTGATCAGTACGTCGCGTCCTCTATGAAGACGTTCAACGTTCCGGGCATGGCGGTGGCTGTCGTAAAGGACGGAAAGATTCTGGTCGCAAAGGGATACGGCGTCCGCAAGCTCGGCGACCCGGCTCCGGTTAACGAACTAACCACGTTCGGCATCGGATCGAACACCAAGGCTTTCACAACCGCCGCCCTCTCTACGCTCGTGGATGAAGGCAAGCTCTCATGGGATGATCCGGTTTACCAGCGATTGCCCGGCTTCGTGATGTACGACCCCTACGTCTCCCACGAGATGACCATTCGCGACCTGCTGACGCACCGGAGCGGCATGGGACTCGGCGAGGGCGATCTGCTCTTCTGGCCGCAATCCACCTACACGCGTGACGAAATTATCCATAAGCTGCGTTACATGAGGCCCGCGTCGAGTTTCCGCAGCCGCTATGCCTACGACAATCTCCTTTACATGACCGCCGGGCAGATCATTCCCGCTGTCACCGGCATTTCCTGGGATGACTATATTCGCCAGCGCATCTTCGCTCCTGTCGGCATGGCCCATTCCAACGTCAGCAATGCTTCCATTAAGCCCGGCGACAATGTTGCATTCCCGCACTCGCGGGTCGATGGCAATTTGCAGGTCATTCCCTTTGAAGCCTTAGACAACGTTGGACCGGCCGGTGCAATCAACTCCTGTGCGGCAGACATGGCGAAGTGGGTGCAACTGCAACTGAATCACGGAAAATTCGCCGATCGCGATGGCCGTCTATTCAGCGAGCGCCGCTCGCGTGAGATGTGGTCGCCGCAGACCATTCTTCCGACGGGCGATCCGCCACCATCGTTGGCCCCACTCAAAACCAACTTTGCCGACTACGGCCTTGGTTGGGGCCTGCATGACTATCGTGGCCGCAAGCTTATCGGCCATACTGGCGGCGTCGCCGGATTCGTCTCGCGCGTGATGCTCGTACCCGAAGAAAATCTTGGAGTCGTAATCCTGACCAATGCGGAGGAAGGTGGGGCATTTGACGCCATTCTTTATCACGTCATCGATCATTATTTTCAGGCGCCGGCGACCGACTGGATCGCGGCTTTCAAGGCGGTGAAAGACAAAGAAGAGAAAGATGCCACCGATGCAATGGCCAAAGCTGCGGGTGCCCGCGATGCCAACTCCAAGCCATCGTTGCCTCTCGATAAATATGCCGGGGTTTACAACGACGCCTGGTATGGCCCAATCACGATTAAGTTGGAGAATGGCGGGCTACTGATTTCTTTCGATCACACACCCACCATGGTCGGGGATCTCCAGCACTGGCAGCACGACACATTCAAAGCACATTGGCGGATACGGACTATCGAAGACGCGTTCGTGACGTTTTCTCTGAACCCGGACGGATCAATCGACAGCGCGAAGATGGCCGCAGTGTCGCCCCTGGCCGACTTCAGCTTCGACTATCAGGATTTGCTGCTGAAACCCGCGGTAGAGAAGAAATGAAATACGAAGTGTATTTCGGAGATAGGGTGCCCATTTCTCGCGCTCTTTGCGCGAGAAGTGGGGATTTTGTCGTAACAAATGCGGATAGGAACAAGTAGGCGGGTCATCGCAAGAACACGCGCGCCGGATCGTCGACTCTTATCGTAGATTTCTTCCGCGCTCGGCTGGCGATGTTGTATACAACCAGCAGGTGATTCTCAACGATCAGCAACTCTTTCTCGCTGAGCCATCCCACAAGGGATGCATGCGGCAGGAAAGCGACTCGCCCAGGAATCTCGCTGGCACTCGTGACCTCCACCGCTGGTAATTCCGCCAGCGCCTTGCGAATCTGATTCGACTCCACTGGATTCGCCTGCCCCTCTTCGGCCAACTGGATTGGCTGATTTGCCTTTGCGGTCGCCGCAATCGTCGTTGCGAAGTATCCCCACGCCGGCGACACCTTCGCATTCGGTGTGTAGAAACTGACATCGTAATCCGGATTCTTGTAAGCCGCCCGCTCATCGAATATCCTGCGAATCTTGCCTTCAACATGCGCCAGAGTCTGATCGTTGCTCTGATTCGACCAACCGCAGCAGCCCGTGTCCGGAATGGCATCGACAATCACGGTACCGTCGTCGTTCGCATCGAGCACCCTCTGCAACGGATCGGGAAGCGCGATCGAGGCCCATTTTCCCGCCTCCAATTGATACCGCACGCTCTCTTTGTAGGTAGCATTCGTCTGTCCAGCCACAACCTGATTCACGAGAAAGAACTTGTCCAGTCCCTCGTTCGGCACCCAAACCACTCCGTTGGGACAACTCTCTTCACACGTTCCAGTGGTACAGCGGCAGTCAGGCAACCTGGCGGAAGCGATATCTTCTCTTCCCCCTCCGCTGAGATCGGTCTGCCAGGCTTGCCAGGAATTCGAAGTAGACAGATCCACATCTTCGCGCTGCAACCGTCGCGCCTCGTTCGCAAACCAGAAAAGATGTGCGCCATCCGCGGAGAGAAACGCTGCCGGTGCAAGTTCCGTAACTGCCTCGTTGGATCCAGTCTCTTCGGTCTTGCGAACGATGCCTTGATCCACAGTCGATGCCGCATGCCCGTTCCAAATCCACAGCTTGTGTGCGGCTGCTTCCTCCAGCGAGAGCGGCAAGGTCACAGTTGTCTCGAAGAGTACTTGGCCGAGCCGGTTCATTGAAATACTTGCAGGAGATTTCGCTGCCCCGGGTGGCAACTTAAAGGTCTGTTTGGCTGAAAATGTTGTCGGGTCGTACTCGACCAGGTCCCCCGAGGCCTTCAATACCCAAAGCCGCTTGCTCTGGGCAGCGAGCGGAAATGAGAGAAGCAGTAGCAATAACGACGTGATTCTCATTGAGAAGTTACAGGCGACGCAATTGTTCGTATCAGGGCACGCCTTGAGGCGTGCCAATTCCTACCGTTCCCGGACTGCGGCTTTAGCCGCTGATGATTGCTTACTTCGTCTCAACCACAGGCAGTTCCACGAAACTCGCCTGTTGCGGCGAATGAAACACCCGTTGAGTAGCTTTCTTGTAGTCCTCCGGCTTCGCCCAGAAAATATTCTGCACAAATGTCTGCGGATTCCGGTCGTACAGCGGGAACCAACTCGACTGCACTTGCACCATGATCCGGTGGCCGGGCAGGAACACGTGATTCACCGTCGGAAGCGCCCATTTGTAGAGGAGCGGCTTGTCCGGTGCAATCGCTTTCGGCGTCTCCAAACTCTCGCGGTACCGCCCGCGGAAAATATCCATGGAGACCGCCAGTTGATATCCGCCCATCTCCTCTTGCAGCGCTACTTCATCCGGATACACGTCGATCAATTTCACCACCCAATCGGAATCTGTCCCACTGGTAGATGCTACGAGATTCACCATCGGCTGCCCGGCAATCTTGACCGGTTCTTTCAATACATCTGAAGTAAAGGCGAGTACGTCCGTTCGTCCGGACGCCTCCCGCTGATCGTCCACAAGCCATTGCGGCCAGGTAAAGCGCCCGGAATAACCCACAGGTTGACTCGGACGCGCGCGATACGGTACCGGCTTCGCTGGATCGGAAACATATTCGTCATACTCGGCAGCACCAGTTCCAGGAGCCTCGAACGACAGCTTAAATCCAGCCTGCAAATACACTGGCTTCGGATGCACAGAGCATCCCGACGCGCACCCCGCAGGCCAAGCAGGCAGACGCCGCCAGGTGTTCGTTCCAGTTTCAAAGGCGGTCACCGGCGCAACCTCAGCCTTCGGTGCACCATCCTTCAAATACTGATCGAGAAACGGCCGCAGAATGTTCTCGCGAAAATAGAGCCCAGTATCGCTGTTGAACTTGATCGCCCCAAGGCTGCTCGCTTCAAGAATTTCCTGTCCGTGATGCCACGGCCCCAGCACCAAAAACACTTTGTCATTGCCTGTGTCCTTCGGCTTGATCGCCTTGTACACCGCAGGCGCGCCATAAATGTCTTCCTGGTCCCACAAACTGTCCACCAGCATCACAGGAATCTTCAGAGGCTGCGCGGCAAGAATCTTGTCCATCGCCTGCTGCTGCCACCATGCGTCGTAGCTCGGATGCTCCAGCAGCTTCCTCCAGAATCCAACCTGCTCGAGACCATGCCGCTTGCCTAACGCGCCCGCCGATCCCGCGGAGATATAGGCGTCGTAGTCGTCGAAATGATCGGTCCACCATTGGGCGCTGTTATCGCGTGTCCCTTCCTGCTCGTAGATGTATGGCATGTTCTGCTGGCGGAACGCTCCATTGTGAAACCAGTCGTCGCCCATCCATCCGTCGACCATGGGATTCATCGGCACCGATACTTTTAGCGCCGGATGCGGATTGACCAGCGCCATCAGCGGCAGAAATCCGTCATACGAAATTCCCAGAATGCCAACTTTCCCATTGCTTTCAGGAATGTTCTTCACCAGCCAGTCGATCGTGTCGTACGTATCGGTCGAATGATCTACAGACGTGGGATTCAGGGGCCCATGCAGCGGGCGAGTCATCACGTAATCGCCCTCTGATCCATACTTGCCGCGCACATCCTGCACGACGCGGATGTATCCGCCTCCAACAATCACCTCGACCGCATTGTCATACCCGGCAAGAATCGGCCCGAGATGCGAACTCGCCGCATGTCCCACAAGAACGTTGGCGCTGTACGGAGTTCTCGTCAAAAGGATTGGCGCATTCTTCGCGCCCTTGGGAACCAGAATCACCGTGTGCAACTTCACGCCGTCGCGCATGCGAATCATCACCTCGCGCCGGACGTAGTCGAAGCTGTCGGTGACGGGTTCGAGCTTCTCTGGCGTCTCGCTTGGAAGCGACGCAGTCTGAGCCGTCCCGTGCGGTAGAAATACCAAGAGAGCCAAAGTCAAGGCAAAGAAATACAAGATATGCGCACGCCCATTCGATCTCATGAAATGTCCTCGGAAAGTCGCCGAATGTTACATCGTTGCGCAACGCGCTGCCAAATCTGCCTCAAACATAAAGGTATGGGCATTATTTTTTCCATGCCGGTTCACGGCTTTTTCTTTTCCGGACAAAACGAATCTTCGCGTTCAGAATGCTAGTCGAAGTGGTAGGCTAGCGGCTTTGCTTTAGAACGCAACCGCGGTCCAGACCCTTATAATGGCCGGAGATCAACATGGGGTCTCGCCGCTTTGTCTCGTGCTCGTGCATCTAATATGCCGGTGGATTGTAAAGCGAAACCAGGAATCGAAGCCGCCATCCTGACCGATGTCGGCCTGCAGCGCGCGAACAACGAAGACTCCTCCCTCTATTGGGAGCCCGAATCTGACGCAGAATTTCTCCGCAAAGGCCGCCTCGCGATTGTCGCCGACGGCATGGGCGGCTACGAAGGTGGACAGGAAGCCAGCCGTCTCGCCGTCGAAACTGTCCGCTACATTTACGATCGCAACTTCGATGGCGATCCTCAGGCTGTATTGAACTTATCCTTTCAGACCGCGCACGACACAATTCAGCGATATGGAGTCGAACATCCCGAGTTTCACGGAATGGGGACCACTTGCACCGCGCTCTCCATCATCGATCAGAAACTCTGCTTCGCCCACATCGGCGACAGCCGTCTCTATCTCATCCGTGGCCAGAGCATCTCCCGATTAACCCGTGACCACTCTTACGTCGGACGCCTGGTCGAAAACGGCATCGTGCGCTCCGAAGATGCGGAGTCTCATCCGCAGCGCCACATCCTTACTGCGGCGCTGGGATCGGGCCGCGACGTCATGCCCCATGTTCCGCAAGAGCCCATTCCCTTGCAGGAGGGTGACTCGCTTCTTCTTTGTACTGACGGCCTCTGGAGTTTGATCTCCGAGCAGGACCTGCTTCGCACCCTGCAGGAAAATTCACCTTCCGATGCTTGTCTCAAACTCATTCGGCTGGCGCTTGACCGCGGCGGTCCGGACAACATCACGGTCGTAGTTCTGCGTGTCTCCGCTCGCTGAGCCCTGCTCACACTGCGCAAGAACTTGCAAACCTCCGGGTTTTTCCACAGCTCTGGTTCTGAATTTTTTTCTCCCCTGAACTGCAAAGCCTTTCACTCCGCGCTTTTCTCTTACTTTTCAGAACTCCGCAAGCGGTTGACTATAAAGGCTTCTCGCGGCGACTCCCTGCTGCTCGAATGGAATTTCGCTTGCTATGTCCCTTATGTTGATAAAGTCTATTATTTCGATTGAGTTTATGGAATAATGCGCCAATGAAAATCTCCCAGAAGGGTTTATACGCGCTCCAGGCCATGATGATGCTCGCCCGCCACCATCATCAGGGCGCGATCAAGATTCGCGACATCGCGTACGAGGAAGGCCTGCCGGAAAAGTTTCTCGAGCTGATCCTGCTCGAACTGAAGAACGCCCGCATGGTCGAAAGCGTCCGCGGCGCAAAGGGTGGGTACGCGCTTCGCCGCGACCCTTCCGATTTGGCCCTCAGCGAAATCATCCGTCTGATTGACGGTCCGCTGGCACCCTTTGGCGATGCCGAGCATCTCCGGGAACTCATTGATCGCGATCTGGCGCATCGCTCCCTATACACAGTTTTTCTCGACGTCCGCGACGCAGCGGCACGCATTCTCGATCACACGACCTTGGCAGATCTGATTGAAGGACACGGCCGGCGAGCCAGCGCGGCCAACCGGCAATCAAAAAAACATAAAAAAGAATCCGCCAGCATCCTCCCCATGGTGGTTGGAGGCCGTAAGGGTGACTAAGAGCAAGTTCTTGGGGCTGGTTGTACTTGCAATCGCGATTTCAGCATGGGGCCAAACGACGATTCGGGTCGGCGCTTTCCCCAACGTCACGCATGCGCAGGCCATGGTCGGTAAGGCAAACGGCTTTTTCGACAAGGCCATGGGACCGCAGGTAAAGGTTCAGTGGACCAGTTTCAACGCCGGTCCCGCGGCGATTGAGGCCCTCTTCGCCGGTGCGATCGATATGACCTATGTCGGTCCGAATCCTGCGATCAACGGCTACGTTCGCTCCAACGGCGAGGCACTACGGGTCATCGCCGGTGCCGCCAGCGGCGGAGCTTCACTCGTCGTGCGCAATGATGCTGGTATTAACAAACCGGAAGACTTTCACGGCAAACGCGTTGCCTCGCCACAATTTGGCAATACGCAGGATGTGGCACTACGCAGCTGGCTTAAGAAGAACGGGCTCAAGACGAACGACAAGGGCGGAGACGTTCAGATCGTCCCGATGGCCAATCCGGACCAGCTAACGCTCTTCCTGAAGAAAGATCTCGATGCAGCCTGGGCCCCGGAACCGTGGGCGACTCGTCTCATTCACGAAGGCAACGGACGCCTCTTCGTTGACGAGCGCACGCTCTGGCCCGACGGTCAATTTGTCATCGGTCTGCTTGTCGTCAACACGAAATTCCTCGGTGCGCATCCCGATCTTGTGAAGAACTGGATTCGCGCCAACGTGGACCTGACCGACTGGATCAACGCCCACCAGACGGAAGCAAAAAAGCTTTTGAACTACCAGATTCAGCGCGAGACCAATAAGCCGCTTCCCCCAGCGGTTCTCGACGAAGCGTTCTCGCGTATGCAGGTCACGTATGACCCGTTGCACGCTGCCCTAAACACGGCCGCACAGCAGGCGTTTGAGATCGGTTCACTGGGCCGCCGGATGCCCGATCTCTCCCACCTCTACGACCTGACGCTTCTCAACGAAGTTCTGGCCGAAAAAAAACGGAAGGCGATCCAATGAGCACCACTAACGTCCCAGCCCGGTTTCCGATTCAAGTTGATCCGATGATTCCCGCGCGTCCTGGGACCCGCGGCGGCAAGATCGGTCCGGCGTCGGTGGGCCATGTGGTTCGCCCCGCCTCGCCGGGAGTTCCGAAAGTAGGCCTGAGCGACATTTCGCTGAGCTACCGCGCGCAGAGTGGTGAACGCCTGCTCGCGCTCGACCACATCAACCTGCAAGTCAAGGCAGGAGAATTTGTCTGCATCGTCGGTCCCTCGGGTTGTGGTAAATCCACGCTGCTCCATCTGATCGCGGGCCTGCACTCGCAAACCTCCGGCCAGGTTCTGATCGACGGCAATCCCGTAGCGGGACCGGGCACCGACCGCATCATGATCTTCCAGGAGCACGCTCTCTTCCCCTGGCTCACGGTCGGCCAGAATGTGGAGTTCGGCATGAAGATGAAAGGCGTACCCAGGGCCGAGCGCGAAGAAAGAGTTCGCTATTATCTGCGGCTCGTTCATCTGGCGAAGTTCGAGAAGAGCTATATCCATCAACTCTCCGGCGGCATGCGTCAGCGCGTAGCCATTGCGCGCGCCCTCGCCACCGAACCCGATGTCCTTCTGATGGATGAACCTTTCGCCGCGCTCGACGCCCAGACCCGCGACCTGCTGCACGACGAACTTGAGCGCATCTGGAGCGAGACGGGACGCACCATCATTTTCGTCACGCACAACGTTCGCGAAGCCATCCGCCTCGGCGATCGCGTCGTTCTAATGACGTTTCGCCCTGGCCGCGTGAAGAGCGAATTCTCCGTGGAGTTGCCGCGGCCGCGACATCTGGAAGATCCCGACGTCGCTCATGCAGCCCGCGAAGTTCTCGATGAACTGCGCGAAGAAATCAACCACTCCCTCGAAGCGGAATATAACGTCGGCGTGAAGCCGCGGATTGAACCGCAAGTGTCAGGGGGTGTCCGAGTATGAAACGCGCACTTCGCTACCTCGTCTTCTACGGTGCTCTGTTCGGCCTCTGGACTCTGCTTGCCGAACTCAAGATTTGGCCGCCGTATCTGTTCCCCACTCCATGGGGCGTCGCTGGAGCCTTGTACGCCGGATTTCAGGACCACACCTACCTGATCGCGATCGCGGTCAGCATGAAGCGCGTTCTGGTCGGCTACCTGATCTCGGTGGTGCTGGGCATGGTTCTCGGGCTCGGCGTCGCCAGCAATCAGTTTCTCGAAGAAACTATGGGCGGACTGCTCGTCAGCCTCCAGAGCCTGCCCAGCATCTGCTGGTGGCCGCTGGCGCTGCTCTGGTTCGGCTTGAGTCAGAATGCAATCCTCTTCGTCGTAGTCATGGGATCGCTGCTCTCCGTGACTCTCGCCATGGAAGACGGCCGTAAGCAGATGCCCAAGATTTTTGGCCAGGCCGGACGCAATCTTGGAGCGAAGGGATTCAAGCTGTTCTGGTACGTTCTGCTCCCATCCAGCTTGCCCTTCATCGTCACCGGTCTCAAGCAGGGCTGGGCATTCGCCTGGCGCTCGCTGATAACGGCTGAAATGCTTTACCTCAGCCTTGGTCTCGGCCAGGTGCTTATGATGGGACGCGACCTGAACGATATGAGCGCCGTGATTGCGGTGATGCTGTTAATCATCGCTCTTGGCTACGTTGTAGATGGAATTGTTTTCAAAGGGATGGAGCGCCATCTGCACAACAAGTGGGGGCTGACGGCCGCATCTTAAACGTCACTGCCGTTAACGCACTTGCATTCTGAAAATAGAATCAGAGTTTCCATCAGCCAGGACTAATCTCGATGCAATGTCTACCATGTCGATGGTCTTAGTGGAACAACGATATTGGACGGACCGCTTTTAACAAGATTCTCCCCCAAGGCAATCAATACAAAGAAAGAACAATTAAGGAGAGGACTCTTCTGCCATGAAACTCGCCACCCACTTATTCACGACCGCCTTGTTGCTGACTGCATCCGCAGCAGGAACGTGGGCTCAAACCCAGACCGCCGCCAACGTCGTCCCAGCTACCAAACCCGCGGCGACCTCTAACCCTGCATCGCCTGACGCCGATTTGCGCAACGAAGTCGAGCAGCTCAAGCAGTTGATACACGACCAGCAGGCTCGCATTGACGCGCTGGAGGCCGGGGGCAAGCCTGCAACTGAGAACAACACGGCAAGCTCCTCTCCGATTGTCGCGCTTCCAGTTCCGAACGCTCCAACCACTGCCGCCCCCGCACCGGCCGTAACAGCGCAAGACCCTTCCTCGCCGGCCCCACCACCGACTACGCCTTCGCAACCGCAAACCGGTTCCCACGCCCAGACGGTTCAGGCAGGCAGTTCTGACGAGCGCATCCGAAACCTCGAGCGCCAAATCAAAGGCCTTGGCCCGATCTCGTTCAGCGGAGACGTTCGCCTTCGTGCGGAACCTATTTTCGGCGGACCCACCGATGAATCGCTTGATCGCGCTCGTGCCCGCTTTCGCCTACGTTTCAATGCACTCGCCGACCTGGGAGAGCAATTTCGCGCCGGCTTCACTTTGGCCAGCGGCGATGTCAATGATCCTACCAGCACCAACCAGACGCTGACCGGGTTCTATACTCGCAAGCCGGTTGCTCTCGACCAGGCATTCGTTGAGTTCACTCCCAAAGACTTCAAGAATCTGACTCTGGTCGGCGGCAAATTCCGCTATCCCTGGTTCAACACCGAACTCACCTGGGACAAGGACTTGAATCCCGAAGGCGCGGCCGAAACACTGGGATTCAAACTCGATACGCCTGTGCTTAAGCACATTGCATTCATCGGGTTTCAGTTACCATTCGCGGAAATTGCCGGAACTGCCGCCGATGACAAGCGCATCGCTCAGCAGATCACCTACGGCGGCCAGTTGCAGACCCAATGGCAGTTGGCGCCTCACGTCCTATTGAGCGCATATTCCGGATACTACGACTACCGTGGTGCGGATGCCGTCGCGATTGCTCTTGCCAAGGCGAGCAGCAAGAATCCTCAGACTCCGTTTACCGGTGCCTTGCCACTCGCTTCCGGAAACCCGGTGCAGGACTCCACCTACACCACTACCGCAACCACTATTGTTACGGTCGCCGGCACTGCATATCCGACCGGCGTTACAAGCATTACCAACGCGCAATTCGCTTCGAAGTTCGAGCTCTTTGACAATCTCGCCAAAATCGACATCGATACGGGCAATGCACGCTTTCCGTTGTCGTTCATCGGCGACTATGTCCAGAACATGGGAGCGTGCGGCAATCTTCCGAACATTGCTCCGGTGCCCGCCAATAGCGTGACGCAAACCTACAAGCAGACCCTCAACGCGCCCTGCGTCTCCAACCAGCGCCGTGGATACTGGGCTGAAGGCCGCGTCGGCCGGCTGCAGGAAAAGCGTGACTTCCAGATCGGTTACACACACATCTACATCGAGCGTGAAGCCGTGCTGGGCAATTTCAATTACAGCGACATCCGCCAGGGCACCAACGTCACCCAGCACCGTTTCGATTTCTTCTATCAGTTTGATCGGAATGTGCAGTTGGGATTCGCAGCCCTGGTCGGCCGCCCGCTGGCAACCACCGAGCCTTGGTTGACTCGCTTGCAATTCGACACGATCTATATCTTCTGATTCCTTCTGATAGCGGGAATCAGGGTATCGGACTGAAGGTGTTCCCTTCAGACATTGCCGGCCCGGGTTTCGGCCACTCTCCTTTTCCGGGTCGGCGATGTTAATTTTTCCGGAAACGCCCAGCGCTTCGTCCCTCGTTAGATGGATAATTAAGCAAGGGTTTCTACTCCGGTTGCGACTTATGAATTCTCGACGCAGTTTTCTCAAGCAAATTTCGTACTCCGCAATTGCCGTGACGGCAACGCCTTCCTTTCTTTCATGGGCCGCAGCCGGATCTGCTTCTGGTCCATCCAGCGGCTCGATTTCAATTCCGGGCGAAGACGGCATGGTCGTACGTTCGCTGCGCTTCTACGATCTTGAATCGCCGGTCGAATATTTCAATACCTGGCTGACCCCGGTGCCGCATTTCTTCGTGCGCAATCACATGCACGAACCCATCGAAATCGGCGCCGCGGATTGGCGGCTTTCGATCGGCGGCGAAGTCGACAAGCCGCTCACGCTCAATCTCAATGATCTATCAAAGATCGAGGTTCACTCCGTAGTCAACACTCTGGAATGCGCCGGCAATGGACGCAGCTTGCACCGTCCACAAGTCCCCGGCATTCAGTGGGGCAAGGGCGCGGTCGGGACCGCGAAGTTCTCGGGGCCGCGCCTGCGCGATGTGTTGCAGCGGGCTGGCATCAAGGCCTCGGGCAAGCATGTGATGTTTCATGGCCTCGACGAAGTTCCCGGCAAAGTCCCTCCCTTTATCCGCAGCATCCCGATCGAAAAGGCACTCGATGCCGACACGCTCATCGCCACGCATATGAACGGATCTCCGCTAACCAAGCATCACGGCTTCCCGGCCCGTGCGCTGGTGCCCGGCTGGATTGGCGCTGCCTCCTGCAAGTGGCTTACGGAAATCAAGGTTCTGGACGCCGAGTTCGTTGGCAATTTCATGAGCGCCGGCTATCGCTTGCCGAACACTCCCGTGAAGCCCGGTGAAGTCGTGAAGCCAGAAGATACGCATCCCGTCACCGCGCTGAACGTGAAGTCTGTGATCTCCGGCCCAGGTGACGGGTCGGCGGTGAAACCGGGAGAAGTCTCCGTCCACGGCGCGGCCTGGGCGGGCGAGGCGAACATTGTCAAAGTTGATGTCTCGACCGACGGCGGCGCAACCTGGAACGCAGCAACACTCGGCCACGATCAAGCACACTACGCATGGCGACTATGGCGTTACGATTTCAAAGCAAAGGCCGGCGCATACTCAATCCGCTCTCGTGCCACCGACAGCCAGGGACGCGCGCAGCCCGACTCGGCCGTCTGGAATCCTAGCGGCTATCTTTACAACGCAGTTGACGAGATTAAAATCCATGTCGCATAACGAAACTCGTACGCTCCTCGCTGTACTTCTGATCTGCGCCATTCCGGTCTTCTCCTTCGGGCAGAAGCCGGCTGCCAATGGCACCGAAACTCTACCTGCTGGCCCTTTGCAGGGCAAGGCCACGACTGCATGCACCGAATGCCATGAAGCCCGCATCATCCTTCAGCAGCGTCTCAGCAAGGCTACATGGACGAAGGAAGTCGACAAGATGATCAAATGGGGAGCCGTCGTTGATGCCGGCGACCACGATGCTTTGATCGATTACCTGAGCGCCAACTTCGGAGTGGATCAGGCGCCATACCAACCTCCGCGAAGCGCGGTGGACCGATCCTCGGCACTCAAAGCAAAATAAGGCCGTAGATGGCAAAAGCGCTACCGACCCAATGCCCATTCAAAAGGCATTACGGTAGCGCCGCTACTGCGGAGCCCAAACTGATTCGAAGTATAAGAATTTCGCTGCATCAAAAACAGTGCATTCCTGGGTACGAACCGGGGCTCGCTCCTGGCCTTTTCAGAACTATTTTTTCTCTGTTCCATCTGTGTCTTCCGTGGTGGAGCTTTTCTCCGGCCGTAACAACGGAAACAGAATCACATCGCGGATCGTGTGTTGGTCGGTCAGCAACATGCACACACGATCGATTCCGATTCCGACGCCTCCCGCGGGCGGCATCCCGTACGACAAAGCGCGGATGTAATCCTCATCCATCTGGTGGGCTTCGTCGTCGCCGCGCTCGCGTTCCTTTAGCTGCGCTTCGAAACGCTGGCGCTGATCTTCGGGATCGTTGAGTTCGCTGAATCCGTTGGCGATCTCCATTTGCCCGGCATAGATCTCGAAGCGCTCGGTCCAATCGGGCTCGTCGGGCTTCTGCTTAGAAAGGGGAGAAACTGCCGTCGGAAATTCGTAGATGATCGTCGGCTGCGCCAGATGCTCTTCCGCGACCGTCTCGAATAAGGCCGCGATCGTCTTCCCGGCCGGATCGGCCGGGTTGTAGGCCATGTGCGAATGCGATTTGTTGAAGCGTTCGACCAGCGCTTTCACGCTGTCGTGCGAAGCAAAGTCGCTCATCTCCGGCTTTGCTCCAGCCGCTTCGGGCCAATACTGAATGATCGCCTCGCGCATGGTCAGCCGCTGCCAGTTGGCCCAGTCGATTTCCTGGTCGCCCCACTTCACTTTCGTTCCGCCGTTCACCGCCTTTGCGGCTTCGGTGATGACCTCTTGCGTGACGTTCATGATGCCCTGATAGTCGGTGTAGGCCTGATAGGCCTCGAGCATTGTGAATTCGGGATTCCATCGCCAGCCCAAGCCTTCGTTGCGGAAGTTGCGATTGATCTCGTAGACGCGGTCCAGTCCGCCGACTACCAGGCGCTTCAGATAAAGCTCAGGGGCGATGCG
>DATAUY010000266.1:0-36444 GCA_036268025.1 Candidatus Sulfotelmatobacter sp.
TTGCTGAGATGTTGAAGCAGGAGTGCCGTGGTTAGGAAGCTGGTCTGTTGAATCGATAGCAACTGGCCCTGAGTTAGGACTAACTAGATAATCAAGAACAATCAGCGGCAAGGCCACGACTGAGAGCACATCGGTAACGACTGTGGTAACCGTTGTCGTCGTGGCTGCGCCTGTTGCCGTAGTTGCTGCTCCGGCACTCGCTGCTTCACATCCGCCAGCCAGGCATCCAGTAGCGGCGCTTGCCGCGGCTGCCGAACTCTGATTTTGCGCCTCCAGAACTGGCTGACCCTGTTGCTGGCCCTGGCTCGATCCGGCTTGCTGCTGGCTAGCCGGGGTCTGGGTTGAGGGCGACGCGCCACCGTTGCCGTTCGCCGGGACGGACGGTGTCGGCGTGACCTGGCCGCCTGTCTGCGTAGACTCCGGCGGGTTGGACTCGGGCACCTCCAGCAACTCTAAAGTAAGAGTAGTCTCGTCGGCGGGTTGGTTCACGCCGGTCATCATATCCGCGGACAGTCCATATACATCCACTTTGTTCAGCGGATTGTTGTCCGCATACACATACTTGTTTCCCAATCCCTTCAGCGGGTCAGGACTCACCCAGCGACCTTGTTGACCGTGTTCCTGCCGCGCCGGGAAATCATATTCGTCGTTCACGATCTGGTCGGGCTTGCCGGTAAAGCTATCCGCGTTGAAGGGCGCGCCTTTGAGTGCGTAGCGCTCCCCAAAGGGCGCGAACGCTACTGACTCGGTGAACACCCGCCCGGCAGCATTAGACTCCGCCCGGATGCTTCCCTGCCAATCGGGAAACCGGAAGCGCTGCAGCGACCCGGCGGAATAGATCACCTGCACCCCGCCCGGCAGATCGATCATCGTCGCGTTTTCGGTTTGCCCCGTCATCTGCGCGTTCACGCCGAAGGCGGAGACGTACTCGTGGATCGTCCCGCCGACGTTTTCTTCCACTTTGTCCCCGTTGGCATCGTAGGTGATTGTATTCGAATCGATGGTCGCAACGTGCCCGTCGGGCAGCCACGTGTAGGTATGGAAGCTGTCGGTCAGCAGATTTCCGTCCGCATCGTAGCTGACCCCGGTCTGAGTGTAATGGTTGGTCGTGGTGTTGTAGGTCGGACTCCATGTCTGTCCAGGGCTGGTAGAAGTCTTCGCGATGTTCCCGAATGCGTCGTTGCCGTAGGTGAAAGTCTGATTCCAGACCTTCGTGGCTCCATTGAGACAGTTGACGCCTGGAATGGGGCTCGCGCCGGTGATCCCCGCCACCCGGATGAAGTCGTCGTACAGATAACTGCAAACCTGCGTGTCGGCAGAGTTGTAACCGTCGGCAATGCTAACCTGCTGCAATGTCCCGTTGGGATTCCAGCTCAGGCTGCCGGTGATCACGGTGGACAGCCCGCTGAGGTTGCATGTGCTCCCGGACAAGCCGTCACCGGATTCCGCTCCACCAGCGGCGAGTACATGGACCCCTCTGGATCCTGTGCTCGGAAGTGCGCCCGATGCGCTGAAAGCTAGGCGCACTGTTCAACTGATTCCGAATCCGTAGCGGCAGGCGCTGGTTCGCGACGTTGTGCCGCGCGCTCGCCTCTGCGAATAAGCAGAATCGCTCCCAGAATCGCGACCGACGCCAGCACTACGCGCGTGGTCAACGGCTCAGACGCGAACAGCCATCCCAACAGCACCGCAACAATCGGATTCGCGTACGTATGCGTCGCCACCAGTGTCGGCGGGCATCGCTGCAAAAGCCACGTGTAGGCAGTGAAGGCGACGATCGAGCCGAACACGATCAAGTACGCCAGGCCAAGAATCGATCGCAGAGAAATCGCCGACCAGTGCAGCGCCTGAAATTCTCCGGTGATGCCGGCCGCCATGAGCAGCATCGCCGCGCCGCAGACAAGCGGAACGGCGGTGCGCGCCAAAGCTTCTTCGGGCAGCTTCAGTTTCGGCGAGACGACGACCCCCGCCGCCCACGACAGCGCGCCGACGAGCACAGCGACCAATCCAAGCAGGCTTGTTCCCTTTGTGGACAATTCCCCGCCGGTCAGAATGGCGACTCCAACCGCGCCAATGGCCAGACCCAGCGCGCTCGTGCGTGAGATCTTCTGCTGTCCACTGGCCCACGCGAGCAACAGGATGAACATGGGTTCGGTTGCCGTGAGCAAGGCAGCCAAGCCTGAGGCCACGTGCTGCTCGGCCCAGTGCAGCGAGCCATGACAGATGAGAAAGAAAAATGCGCCGACGATTGCGCCGGCGACCCAGTGCTCGCGCCGCGGACGATATCCTCGCGCCAGCGCCCACGCCATCAAAACGCCGCCCGCAACCGTGTGACGAATGCCGGCGGTGATCAACGGTGGGATCGTCTCGACCGCGTAGCGGATCGCCAGATACGTCGAGCCCCACACCAGGTAGATCGCCGCGAACGCGAACAGCACCTTGATCCGGTCACTGCCAGGGCCGGCAGGCTGTTGCGAGTTGGATTTGGACGCGATCACGGGCCTGCCTCCTATGTTTACCAGCTTGCCGCTGCGGATAAGCGCCATAATTTGCGCCGAATTTTGAGAGAACATAATCTAACCCCTAAAGTCTTCTTCACAGGTTAGTCTCATCGTAGAGGCTCACGCGTAACTTGTCAAGAGCATTTTGATGGTTAGATAATAGAGCAGACCTGGAGGGCTATATTCCTCAGCTTCAAAAAACGAAGGCGCGACGGCCGCCGCGATTCGAGTTGATCGCCGGGTCGCTTTGCCTGGATTTCATCAACACCCTCGACGACCGCTACAGCGGCGAACCGAAAGAGTTGCTGAAGAGCTACATTGATCTGGCGCGCTTCGGCGAAGACGCGCGAATTCTGTCGGATGAGCAAGTGGACCGATTATTCACGCTAAGCCAGACAAATCCAGCTGCTGCGGAGCGCGTACGGCAGTCGGCGATCCGGATGCGCGAGGCGATGCATGAAGTGTTCTGGGCCATCGTGCAAAGAAAGCCTGTGCCGAAGGCTGCGGTGATGGTGCTGAACGGATATATTCAGGAAGCGGCGCGGCATCTGGATCTTGTACCGGGCAAAGGACACTTTGAGTGGCGCTTCGATCCGTCGCCGAGCAATTTCGATGCGCCGCTCTGGCCGATAGCACGCTCAGCGGCGGAGTTGCTTGCTTCGGACCAATTGCAGTTTGTTCGGGCGTGCGCTTCAAAAACCTGCGAATGGCTTTTTCTGGACGAGAGCAAGAACCATCGCCGCCGCTGGTGCGATATGACCAAGTGCGGCAACCGGGCCAAGGCACGCAGCTTTTATACGAGACAGAAGCAGCCCGCAAGTTGAGACGTGAGCATTGTTAATTACTTAATCGTGAATGCCAGCGTCAGCAATGTCTTCTGCTCGACTTCGTGGGCCTTGGCGCTGCCGGTGGCGGGGCTGGCGCTGGAGCTGCGCTTTACGCTGAGCACGGGACGATCTCCCGCGATGCGCTTCAGGCGCGGAAGCATGTTGAACATGGCTCCCATGTTGGCCGGCTCTTCCTGTACCCAGACGATGTCGGCATTCTTGCCGTGGCGATCGAACTCGGCGGTGACTTCCTGCTCCGGGAACGGATACATCTGATCGAGGGCGACGATGGCCGTGCTCGCGTCTTTGCGCTTTTTACGTTCGGCGCGAAGCTCGTGGACAACCTTTCCCGTGCAGATGAGGATACGCTCGGCTTCGCCGATTTCGTTGTCGGGGATTACGTTCAGAAAGCTTTTTCGGGTGAAATCTTCTATTGGCGAGCTAGCGTCGGCGTGGCGCAACATGCTCTTCGGGGTAAATACGATAAGCGGCTTGCGCCAGTGGCGCAGGGCCTGACGCCGCAGCAAGTGGAAGTATTGCGCTGCAGTTGAGGGCTGCGCGATCTGAATGTTGTGCTTGGCGGCGAGCTGGATGAAGCGTTCGATGCGTGCGCTGGAGTGCTCCGGGCCCTGGCCTTCGTAGCCGTGCGGAAGCAGCAGTACGAGGCCGGAGAGCAGATTCCACTTGGCCTCGCCGGCGCTGATGAACTGGTCGATGATCGCCTGCGCCACGTTGACGAAGTCTCCGAACTGCGCTTCCCACAAAACCAGCGATTCGGGATAATCGCGCGAATATCCGTACTCGAAGCCGAGAACGCCTGCTTCCGACAAGGTCGAGTTGTAGATTTCGCAGCGGGCCTGACCCTGGGAGATGTTTTCGAGCGGGGCGTATTCGTTCTCGTTCTCGACGTCGATCAGTACCGAATGGCGCTGGTTAAAGGTACCGCGGCGGGTGTCCTGGCCTGACATGCGGACGTGGATTCCGCCTTTGACGAGGCTTGAAAAGGCGAGCGCTTCGGCCATGCCGTAGTCGACCAGGCGCTTGCCGGTTCCCATCTCGGCGCGTTGATCGAGAAGCTTCTTCACCTTGGGATGAATGTGGAAGCCTTCGGGATACGTTGTGAGCCTCGACGTAAGTTCGGCCAATTCTTCCGATGCAACACCCGTCTCGACTTCGAATTCGGATTTGTGCAGACCGCCGAAATAACCGTCCCAGTACTTCGGAAGGTCGCGCATCGTGGGCTTGGTCTTCGCACTCTTGGCTTTCTTCTGCGCTTCTTCGAATTCGGCCTTGATTGCGTCGGCCTTCGGTTGCGCATCGGCCGCGCCGATGTCGTCGGCGTAGATTTCCCACAGCGGCGGATGATCTTTGATCTTCTTGTAAAGCAGCGGCTGCGTCACAGTTGGATCGTCCACTTCGCTGTGGCCGTGGCGGCGATAGCCGATGAGATCGATGACGACGTCGGTGCCGAACTTGTAGCGATACTCGGTTGCGAGGCGCGCAACACGGACAACCGCGTCAACATCTTCCGCGTTGACGTGGAAGATAGGAATCGACTGGCGGCGGGCGATACAGGCGGCGAAGCGCGTCGAGTGCTCTTCGGTATAGCTTGTAGTGAATCCCAGCAGGTTGTTAACGACTACGTGGATCGTGCCGCCGACGGTGTATCCCTCGAGATCGGCGTAGTTCATGGTCTCGGCGAGAATTCCCTGCCCTGCAAATGCGGCATCGCCGTGGACGAGCAATGGCAAATATTTTTCGCGGCCGGCTTCGGCGGTGCGGTCCTGCTTGGCACGCGTGCGGCCGACGGTCACGGGATCGACGGCTTCGAGGTGACTCGGGTTCGAGACCAGATGAATGTGCACTTTGCTGCCGCTGCGGGTTTCATATTCGCCGGTCGCGCCCATGTGGTACTTCACGTCGCCCGAGCCGAGCACGCTGCGCGGGTTGACGTCTTCGAATCCGGCGAAGATTTCTTCTGGTGGACGTTTGGCCACGTGGGCGAGGACGTTAAGGCGTCCACGATGGCTCATACCCATGACCAGCTCGATTGCTCCTTGCTTCGCGGCAGAGTCGAGAACTTCATCCACCAGTGGGATCAACGCCGTGACGCCTTCGAGCGAAAAGCGCTTGTTTCCCAGATAGCGCTGCTGCATGACCTGCTCAAAGATGTCGGCGCGCATTAACAGATCGAGAATCCGCCCCTGGTCTTCCTTAGGCGGTTCGGATTCCATTTGTTCATAGACCCAATTGCGCCTGTCGGGACGATAGAGATGATTGATTTCGACGCCGATCGTGCTTGAGTAGATGGCGCGCGCCTGGCGGGCATATTCGCCTTCAGTTTCAAGCTCGGGCATGGGTCGCGGGCGGAGAAAGCCGAGGGGATCGAGATCGCCTTCGAGATACCCGAATTGGCGGTAGGCGGCGAAAACGCGCTCGCGCTCGGGATCGGAACCGTTGGATGACAGAACAGCAGAAGTCTTGGTTTTGGCTGTGGACATGAGAATACAGATACTAGGATAAAGGATGCGGACACCGATAAGCGAGATTCGCGCCGCGGTAACCGGAATTAACCTGGGTACAACGAGCGGCGCCTAAACTGGACGCACATCACTGTAATCAAAAGAGCTTCCATGAGTTCCATCATCCTGCTTTCGGGCCCAATCGGCGCGGGAAAGACTGAGGTCGTCAAAGAACTCGTGGCCGCGCTCGATGGACCGGTACCAGGAGCTTTACACGTCGTTCGACCAAGCGGAGCGCTACATCATTCGAGACGACGATAGCGATGCGGCAGCGGTGGCGAAGCGTATCCGGAAGGAACTCGAAGAAGGAAGGTTCCGTCTCGACTAAGGCTGGGTCGCGTCATTTTCCTGCTCGAGGGCAAGCGACGATTGCCTGGAATCACAAGACTCGATGATGGCGCGACATTTATGATGCTGGCGTATGCCCGAAGGAAATCCAGCTATGCCGGTGCTCGTCGGAATCCGTTTCGATGCGCAATCCTCGTATTTGCGCGGGGCAGCGGATGCTCCGCCGAAAATTCGCGAGACGCTGGCGTGCGATGCATCGAACAAGTGGACTGAGACCGGGGTGGATTTGGGCGCGGCAGGGATTTTTGAAGATGCCGGCGATTTGGAATTCGTCGAGAAAGATGCGTTTGCAGTTATTGAGAGCGCTGTCGGCGAATTGATTGATTCCGGCAAACGTCCGGTTTCGCTGGGCGGAGATCACTCGATCACGTTTCCGATTGTGAAGGCGTTCGCGAAGCGATATCCGGCGCTGACGATTTTTCATTTCGACGCGCACCCGGATTTGTATGACGAGTTCGAGGGCAACCAGCTCTCGCATGCGTGTCCGTTCGCGCGAATCATGGAGTCGGGATTCGCGAAGCGATTGGTGCAGGTTGGCATTCGGACGATGAACCGCCATCAGCGGGAGCAGGCGCAGCGATTTGGCGTGGAAGTGGTCGAGATGGGTGCGCTTCCGGCTTATGCCAAGCTGAAGGCTAGTGGGCCGGTCTACATCACGTTCGATATGGACGTGCTCGATCCGGCGTTTGCGCCGGGCATTTCGCACCGCGAACCGGGTGGGATGTCGGTTCGCGAAACTATTGCGCATTTGCACGCGATCAGCGGTCAGATTGTCGGCGCCGACCTGGTCGAGTACAACCCGGTGCGCGATCTCGACGGGACCACGGCGACGGTGGCGGCGAAGATTTTGAAAGAAATTTTGGGGAAGATGATTGCCGGCTAAAGGCAGGTTGCTCACTGCGCTCGGAGTGAGAGACTTTGAGTGGGGATACGTGATCGAAACCCATCGCCGGACGATAAACAGCCGTTCGGACAAGGTACAATCGGCAGGCATGAAGTCCGTTGGGATCGTGGCTGGATGCGGATTGCTGAGCTTTGCCTTCGGCTGCGGCGGGAGCGGAATGGCGTCTGGAGGAGACACTACTACAAACCCTCCACCGCCGTCGGCTACGATCACAATCTCCAACACCACGATTGAACCTTTCAGCGTGGCGATGTCTACCTCGTTTCAGCCGGCCGAATGGGATTACCAGTTCTTTACGACGAATCCCACTGCGACCACAACGTTAGGCAATCTCAATCCGCATCACATTCGCCTGCAGGGAGTGTCGCAGGGCATTCCACAAGGATTGGAAGGGACGAGTTCCACTGCGTGGGATTTCTCGACGCTCGACGCGATCGCGCAGCCTGTGCTGAGCATGGGCGATCACAGTCCGGAGTTTCAGATTGCGAAGGCTCCGGCCTTTATGTACGCGAACAACGATAGCAGCGGCAGTTTTCTCGATCCGACTTATGCTGCATTTTCTAACTACGCGCAGGGCCTGGTCGAGTACTACAACACCGGCGGATTCACGGCGAACAGCAATCTCTATGTGTCTCCGGCTTACACGCAGGGCGACAAGATCACGTGGTGGGGCATCTACAACGAGCCGAACATCAACAACAATCTGACGGCGCTCGATTACACGGCGATGTACAACCGCGTGGTTCCGGCGATGCAGTCGGTCGATCCGACAATCAAGTTTGCGGCCCTGGAGCTCGCCGACTTCTCGGGCCAGGTTGCGGCGTGGGTGCCGACCTTTGTCAGCAATGTAACGGCGCGCGTCGACGTAATGGCGACGCATTTTTATTCGACGTGCAACCAACAGGACCGCGATGACGTTGTCTTCCGCTCGATTCCGGGATTCGCCGCCGATGTGCAGGCGATCAACGCCAGCATGGTGACCAACCAGGCGCTGGCGGGAGTCCCAGTTTGGGTCACCGAAAACAACATCAATGCCGACTACGACGCCGGTGGCGGCATCAGCGCATGCAATGGGACGACATTCGTTCCTGACCTGCGTGGATCGAGCCCCTTCTTCGCGGCGTGGCGTCCGTATGTTTTTTCGCAATTGGGAAAGAATGGCGTCCAGGCCCTCTATCATTGGGACTTCGACGCCGACCAGCAATTCGGCGAAGTCGACTACAATACGGACGCGCTGCAACTCAGCTACTGGGTGGACTATTGGCTGGGGCAGGAGTTTCCGCCGAACGCAGGATCGCAATTGTTGCAGTTCACATCCACGGACGACTTTGATTTCGAGACCCTGCCCGTGGTCAACAGCGACGGTAGCGTGGTGGTGATGATCGCCAACCACGCATTGAACTCGGTCACAGATAACAATGGGCCGGGAGTCACGAAGACGATTGCGGTAGATGTTTCGGCATTGGGGACATTTTCCAGCGTCAACTGGCTGACGATCGATAAGAATACGAGTGTGCAGTCGGGGCCGGTTGCCACGGCGATTCAGCCTGAGGGAACCATTCCGGTCACTCTGAACGGCTATTCTGTGGGATTTTTGAGTTTGAAGCCATAAGCCCTGCGGGAGAATCAAATCTCCTGTCGTGAAATAAGCGATAGGGTGACTTTAGCTTATGAAAAACCGTTTCTACTTAATCGAAGCAGTGTTGATTTCAGCATCGGCGGCGATGGTTGGCTGCTCTGGAAAAGCGGCCACACCCCAGGCGGGTGGGTTTCCCGCGATGCCGGTAAAAGTCCTGGTGGCAAAACCTGTTCCGGTTAGCGACAGCTCGGAATACGTCGCGACGCTGAAGTCCCGGGATTCGGCCGTGATCATGCCGCAGGTTGAGGGCGTGCTTACGCAGATCCTCGTCCACTCGGGGGACCGGGTTGCGGCCGGCGCGACACTGATGGAAATTGATCCGCTCAAGCAGCAGGCCACCGTCAAGAGCCAGGAGAGCGCCCGCGCCGCGCAGCAGGCAAACCTAAGCTGGGCCAAGCAGCAATACGACCGCACACAGGGCCTGGCAGCGGCTGGGGTGGTGAGCAAGCAAGATCTGGATCAAGCCAAAGCTACGTTGGACGCGGCCCAGGCCCAGATGGATTCCCTCGAATCCCAGGTCCGTGAGCAGGAAGTGCAACTGCATTACTACAAGGTTGTGGCGCAACGCGGAGGAATCGTCGGCGACATTCCAGTCCGGGTTGGCGATCGTGTCACGACAACGACTCAGCTAACTACTATCGATCAGCCGGGCAGCCTTGAAGCGTACGTGTATGTGCCGATCGAGCATTCGGCGCAGTTGAAGATGAACCTGCCAGTGCAGATTCTTGACAGCGACGGAAAAGTGCTGGCCGACTCGCGCATCACTTTCATTTCCCCGCAGGTCGACAACACCACACAAACCGTGCTGGTGAAGGCGCGGATCGCGAACGGAAACGACGCGCTGCGGCAATCGCAATACATTCGCGCAAGGGTTGTCTGGGGAACACACCAGAGCCCGAAGGTCCCGATTCTTGCGGTATCGCGGCTTGCCGGACAATATTTCGCATTCGTGGCCGAACCGCAGAACGGCGGGTTCGTGGCGCGGCAGAAGCCGCTCACGATCGGGCAGACGGTGGGCAACGATTTCGAAATTCGCGATGGCATCAAGCCCGGGGACAAAGTGATTATTTCCGGGACGCAGTTTCTGATGGATGGAGCGCCGGTAGTGCCGCAGAGCTAGTTGTAAGCTGCAAGTGAAAATGAAACCTCAAGAAATTACAACCGCCGAGGCCGCCAAGAACACCGAGAAATAAACGCCTAACGTCTTTCTCGGCGTGCTCTGCGGTCTCGGCGGTTAATTTGTCAGTAGTTCGAGATTTTCTATGTTCGTCGACATATTCCTGAAACGTCCGGTATTTGCCACCGTCTGCTCGATGCTGATCGTCCTGGGGGGCGCGGTGGTGATTCCCACATTGCCCATTTCCCAGTTTCCCAATCTCGCCCCGCCGCAGGTGGGGGTCACCAGCGTGTATATCGGCGCGAGCGCGCAGACGGTGGAGAGCGCGGTCACGATTCCGTTGGAGCAGCAGATCAATGGCGCCGAGGGCATGAAATACATGACCTCGAGCAGCGGCAACGACGGAACCAGCACCGTAACCGTGACGTTTGATCTTACGCGCGATCCTGACCTTGCCACCGTCGATATTCAAAACCGCGTAAACACGGCCCAAGGACGCCTTCCCGGCGCGGTAAAGTCAGTCGGCATCACGACGCAGAAGACGTCACAGAACTTTGTTTTCGGCGCGGCAGTGTTTGCCGATCAGCAAAAATATTCCACGCTTTTTTTGAGCAACTACCTCGACGTGTACGTTCGCGATTCGTTGAAGCGTATCCCCGGCGTTGCGGACGTAATCATCTTCGGCGAGCGCAAATACTCCATGCGGCTTTGGCTGGATCCGGTCCGCATGGCGGGCCGCGGTTTGACTGCGACCGACGTGGTGTCGGCGCTCTCGGAACAGAACGTCGAGATTGCCGCTGGACAAGTCGGCCAGCAGCCTTCGGTCCCAGGACAACAGTATCAAGTCAGCGTGCGCGTGGTGGGCCGGTTGAGCGAGCCCGCGCAGTTTGACGACATCATCCTGAAAACGAATAGCGATGGCACCCTGGTCCGCCTTAGGGATGTCGGCCATGCCGAACTGGGCGCGGAGACTTACGCCAATGACTTGCAGTTCAACGGTCGCGACGCGATTGGACTCGGCGTCACGCAGCTCTCAACCGCGAATGCACTCGACGTAGACCGCAGGGCAATCGCAGAGCTCGACCGCCTCTCCAAGAGCTTCCCTCCAGGGATGCACTATCAGGTTGCATTCGATACGACCGACGCGGTCGGCGAATCCATTCGAGATGTGGTCTTCACCGTCGGCTCGGCCATCGCCCTGGTGATCCTTGTAATTTTTATTTTCCTCGGCGACTGGCGCACGACGATGATTCACTTCATCGCGACTCCGGTTTCTCTTATTGGCACGTTCATCTTTGTGAAGCTGCTGGGCTTCTCGATCAACACGCTGACGTTGTTTGGAATCACGCTCGCCACCGGCCTGGTCGTGGACGATGCCATTGTCGTGATCGAAAACATTGAGCGCCACATGACCGAGGGGGAGCACGATTCCCGCAAAGCGGCATCGGCCGCGACCGGAGAAATTACCGGCGCCGTGGTCGCCACATCGTTGGTGCTTGTGGCTGTGTTTGTGCCGGTTGCGTTCTTTCCGGGAACTACCGGCATTCTCTTCCGGCAGTTCGCGCTGACCATCGCGTTTTCGATTGCCATTTCCGCCTTTAACGCATTGACTCTCGCTCCGGTTCTGGCGTCGTTCTTCCTGCGCGATTCCCACCGTCAGAAGTGGTGGTGGCTGCAGAAATTCGACGATGGGGTCACCGCTCTTACCCGTGGATACCGCGCTGTTCTGCATCATGTCCTCGACTACAAACTGGTCATGGTGGTCTTGTTCTTCGCCGGGCTGGGAGCGACCTACTTTGTGCTGAGGCATGTACCCACAGGCTTCGTGCCGGATGAAGATCAGGGCTATTTCATCATCGTGATTCAGGCGCCATCGGGCGCTTCGCTGGAATATACCAAGGGCATCGGCCAGCAAGTCTCCCGCATGCTAGCCGACGTCAGCGAAGCGGAAGGGACGTTTTCGATCGCCGGGTTCAGCTTCGCCGGCTCGGCGTCGAACCAGGGGCTTATTTTCGTTCCGCTGAAGCCCTATTCCAAGCGCAAAGGCGAACAGCACACCGCAACGGCGATTGTGAACCGCGTGCGTCCGCGGCTGTTTGGCGTTTCGGGCGCGATTGTTTTTGCCACTCTGCCACCGCCGATTCAAGGCCTAGGGCAGTTCGGCGGCTTTCAGTTCGTTGTGCAGGACCTGGGCGCACACACACTTGAAGAATTGTCTGCCGCGACGCAGGGGATGATCCAGCAAGCGGGCAAGCGCAAAGATCTCGTGCGGCTGTTCACCCAATTTACGGCGAACGATCCGCAATACCTGGTGACGATTGACCGCGAGAAGGCAAAAAGCCTGCGGGTGCCGCTGTCGCAGATCAACGACACGCTGGGCGTATATATGGGATCGACATACGTCAACGATTTCGACTTCAACAACCGTTCGTACCGCGTGTATGTGCAGGCCGACAAGCAGTTCCGGGCCACGGCCAAGGACATGAATCAATACTATGTGCGCTCCGACAGCGGAGCCATGATCCCGCTGGATAACCTGATCAAGGTGGAGCAAACGACCACGCCGCAGGTCATCAGCCATTACAACCTGTTCCGCTCGGCGGAGATCGATGGATCGCCCGCTCCCGGATACAGCTCGGGACAGGCAATTGCGGCGATGGAAGACCTGGCAAAGAAATTGCCGCAGGGATTCTCGTATAGCTGGACCGGACTTTCCCTCGAAGAACTCGCCGCGGGCGGGACCTCGCTAATGCTTTTTGGACTGGGCAGCCTGGTCGTCTATCTCACGCTTTCAGCGCAATATGAAAGCTTCGTGCTGCCTTTTATCGTGCTGCTGGCTGTTCCGATGGCCTTGCTGGGCGCGCTGGGAGCACAGTCGCTGCGTGGGCTTCAGGACGACGTGTTCTGTCAGGTTGGACTGGTCATGCTGGTGGGGTTGGCCAGCAAGAACGCCATCTTGATTGTGGAGTTTGCCGAGCAGTTGCGGGAGCGCGGTATGCCGTTAGTGGAATCGGCAGTTCAGGCGGCGGCGATACGCCTGCGGCCGATTCTGATGACGTCTCTGGCATTCATCCTGGGGGTTGTGCCGCTGGTGTTTGCAACTGGTGCGGGAGAGAACGGCCGGCATTCCGTCGGCACGACCGTGTTCGGCGGGATGATCATGTCCACGGTGCTGAACTTATTTTTTATTCCGGTGCTGTATTTGATCATTGAAGGATGGCGGGAGCGGGGGAAGAAACCGGAGGCGAGGGGCGAAGCGGAATAGTTACGAACAGACCTGGCAGTCGCCGCATTTCCTTTGCAGTTTTCAGGCAAGAATCCACGGCTGGCAAGCGAGCATCGAGCAGAGTTGCAGCTTAGTGTTGTCCTTGTGTGCTGTTGATGACGGTGGCATAGGAGCTATCGCCGGCTGCGCCGCTTTGGCCGGGTTGTCCGACGGCCTGGAAGTATGGCAACTGATCTTGCGGGGGCAGAGTGATGATGGGAATTTGAACGCTGCCCGATCCACAAAGGCCATTGGTTGCAGGAAGCACACAGTAGTTGGGGTCGTAGGCGAGCAACGCGTCCAGATAATAGAGTTCGAGAATCGTCATGTGACGCTGGATGGCGAACGGCAGCAGAGGGCGAAGGTCGCCGGTCGAATCGTCCGTGCCGGAAATTTGCACCGGGGCTGAGAGTCCCAGTTGCTGCAACTCTAACGGGATTTCAGTTTTGGCGTAGCTATTGAAAGCTCCGCACCAGTCTGAAGAGCAATCGTTTCCCGCGGAATAATTTGTAATATCGCTCGCCTGCAAGCCCTGGCTGCCGATTCCGTTGGTCATTCCTGCCGCATTCTTGAAGCTGACTGCGGTCTGCGCTTCGTCGGTTGCGTAGCTTGTATCCACGGTAGAACCGGCGCCCGCCTCATTCAGAGGATCCAGGATTTGCATCCTGGGATTCTGCGACTGAACGAACTGGTCGATATCTGTGTAGTACTGCAACCATCCGGAGCGCGTGTAGGTGTTGGGAGCGGGGAGTTGCTCCATGTTCTGCTGGCAGAGCGGATAGGCTTCGCCTCCGACAGAGCGTCCGACGCGCATATAAGAAATCTGCGAGAGGTTGGGTGAGGCGTTGTAGTGCAGAATGGCGGCGGCGACGAAGGCCTCCCACGCGGTTTTGTAGGGCGTCTCGTAGGACACCGGGAAAGACTGCTGCGCGCTGACCGTGGTGCCGGGCGTGGTCGCGCTGCCCGAAGTCGCGACGGCGGTCTGGTACTGAAATGTGGTGTTGGTTGCGTTCTCAACAGTCACGCCCAGCGGGTTTGCTGTACCAGCACTTTCCGATGCAGGTCCATAATCCGAGTGCGCGAATGTCGCGGTAAATCCGGTCGAACTGGCGCTGGTGATCGCGACCGTTTGTCCATTCAGGAACGTTGCCGCGCCGAGATTCTGAAAGGTCACCTGGGCTCCAACAGGCAGCGTGTTGGCTGCGGTGATGGTCAACGTCGAAGTCGAAGAGACAACCTGCACGCTGGTGACAGGTTCCTGGGCGATGTTGAAAGTTGAAGGCGTCGTTCCGCCGACCCAGATGGTGTCTCCGTTGGAATAGTGGTGATTGGATTCGGTGACTGTTACGAGGCCGCTTGAGTTACGCGTCATGGATGACGCGATGGCACCAAGATAGTTTGAGCAGCCGTCTTTGTTGGCATTGATGAGATCGACGTTGTTCGATGCAGTGTGTCCGGCCCAACTGGAGGTGCTCACGTATTTCGGAGTGAGCGTGTTAAAGCAGGAATTGTTAAGCAGGCAATTGGACCCGGCGCCGCCGATGCCGACGAGGACTACATTCATCTTCTTCGATCCGGATTGGGCATTGAACCAGCCGGAGTTTGCGCTGTCGACACTGGACCAGTCGTAGGCGTGCGTCCAACCATCGGCGTCGAGTTGACAGGTGTCGGTGCCTACGGGGCTGCAGGTGCCAAGTCCGGGCGTAGAAGTCTCGACCTCATTCCACGGTGTGGCGACCGTCACACCTTCGATCGCAGGCTGATTCATGACCGTGTTCATGAAATGCGAATAGTTCGGACCGCTCGCGGCGGGCGGGAAAACGACGTAGACGTGGGTGAATTGTCCGGGGCCTTTTGAGCTTGAACCGCCGCAAGAACTTAAAAAACTTAACGCAAGCGGTAGAGCTACCAAAACTAAGATGGTTCTGAGACCTCGGAACACAATAATCCCTCCAGGATTTTCGTGATTCAATTCAGGAGGCGGTACTTGAGTACTAAAGTGGAATAGCAGTGCAGACCATCACGCACGAGCGAAACACACGTCTCCGCTGAATGGCGTAAACACGGATCCCAGCGGGAAGTTTCGGGCGCTATTTTCCTGGCATCTGACAATGTTCCTGGGGCTCCCATCTTGCCGCCAAGACACGGGATGAGGAAATCACGGCCGCAATCTATCGCGAATGTTTCTCTACTATTTCTTTCGTGCAGCTAATTGTTTCTTGTTGTGCTTGCGCGCGGCTTTGCGGCGAAGCTTGGCCATCCATTCGCGCGAATACATCGTACCGCGGCACTTGGGCGAGCCGCAGTGGCAGGGCGCGGGGTCTTCGTCGTCGTAGAGGTTGTAGTCCCACAGGAGTTCCTCTCCGGGCTCAATATTGCGCAGCGCGAACAGCCAGACGCGGCCTTTAATCTCGTCCACTTCGCAGTTGGGATCACACGAGTGGTTCAGATAGGCTCCCAGGCCCTCGCCGTCAATCACAGTCTTGCCGTCTTCAAGTCCGTAGAGATAGGTGCGCGACGCGTGGTTGTAGCGGCGGTCAGCCTCTTCGGGGGTAATGCGCTCCCCGTCGTACTCCACCACGCGGGCTCCCTTGCGGATGGGCGTGGCGGTGAAGACACCGACGGAATGGATGGGCGAAGGGCGGACGACCAAAGGCATAGTTTAATTTCGCATGAGCGAGAGATTTTGTGGAGCAGGAAAATCCGCAGAAGAACGTTTAGCGCGATGAGGTGGCGCGTGGTAGACTTCGCGGGCTGATTTGGGGGAGCACGGCCGCGCCCTTCCGGCTTCCCTCGCCGGATCTCGGCGCCATCGGCTGTGTCGGCAGTGATGTAGGGAGCTACGTCTCTACGAGGAGTTCAATCCGGTTGTGAGGTGATTTCATGCGTTCGATTCGAACCGTCTCCGTGATTCTCGTCGTTTTATGTGGGACTATTCTTTCCGCAGCAGCACAAAGTGTAAAGGCCAAAGCGCCCTCCATGATTGACCAGGCAAAGGCATATTGCACTTCGACCGGCGGATTGGTTGAGCAGCGGACAGCCGTGTATGGAACCAACAATCCGCAGGAAGACTGGCTATGGCTGGCTGGATCGGAACTGTTCTGCCAGTACACGCTGGCCGAGGATGGGTCGCGCATTCATCTGTCACTGATTACTTTGTTTTCGCCCAAGCCGAGCCTGGCTGCGCTCGCCTACTACGCTCAGGTGCCATGGAATGGGCAGGGCAACGGCAATCCGGCGTCGTTTTATTGCACGCAACTGGGCGGAGCCGAGATCGGGGCTACCGATTTTGCCGGCGGCGGCTGGGTGCTGCTCGGCAGCATTGATGAATCGCTCGAGGCCTGTATGTTCCCCGACAATTCGACGATCGATTCGTGGGGACTCTTCTATCACTCTGACAACATCGTACGCGGGATCGATCTGACGACAGTGCTGAAGTATCCGAACCCGTATGCGGCGGGGAAAAAGAAGTAGCTTCCGGCTTCCGGCTTCCGGCTTCCGGCTTCCGGCCTTCGGCTTTCGGGGTTGTACATTGGACCGGGCTTCGCAGTTCATGATTGGTTCTGGGACCTGAGGCCGGATGTCTCAGATCCGGTTTCCCCCTACGGGTCGTAGACCTGGCTTCCAAAGCCCTGCCTGCGCGCGGATTCCTGCATGTCTTCGAGTTTTTTCTGCTGTTCTTCGAGTTGCGCCTTCATCGTGTCTACTTCCTGCTGTTTCTGCTGCTGGCGTTCGTTCCATTGAGCGCAATTCTGTACGCAGTTCCCGCCCGCATAGTGAATGGACTCGCTCACGCTGGCGATCTGCTGCTGCAGAGAGCCGACCGCGTCCTTCTGCGATTGGATCTGTGATTTCCATTGCGCGGCGGCCCCATCGCGTTTTTCGCCGGCAGTTTCATTGGCTTGCGGTTCGGTGGATGTATTGGAACTCTTCGGCGTGGCTGCTAATGCGGCACTATGTGCCGGCAGTTCTTCATTCGTGATGACATGGTTTGTAGCGCCCTGTGCCGGCTTGGCGACCGCAGCATCTTTGGCGTTGGCCGTTTGCGAATCCTTGGCCGACGCGGCCTTCGAGGCCACATTTTTGTCTTTTTGCTGCTTCTGTTGGCGCGTCTGCCGGGCGACGTCGCCGAGAGAGGGCGTGTCGTCTTGCGCATAAACAACTGCCGATAGAAGAACGCTGGCGGCCAGGAAGAAAAGAATCTTTCGCATGGAATAACTCCGCGCAGCCGCGGGGATTCGGCGCTGAGAGATGGTAGCGCTCACGACACAATGATCGGAGGTTACCTTCGTACACGCGACAGATGGTCTCTCGTTAGAGCCGGGCTTGAGCTTGGGCGTTTTCCATTTATCTTCGGGTGAATTCCGTGATTAAGCTATCCAATTTGGCGAGCAGCGCCTGGTTGCCTTGGCGCGGATATTCACGCAGCGCTTCCCGGTAGCGCGAGGCCAAGACGCTCAAGGCAAGATGGCCTCGCGACAGCCGGCGAGACGCCGGCGCTAAGGTTACTGTTGCGCGGGCATCGGCAGGGTGACCGTGTCTATGGTTCCGGGATCGTCGCGCAGCTTGATGTACAGCATCTTGCCCTTGGGTGGAGGGACGGCCAGCGCGTCTTCGACGAAACCTTCGGGCACGGTGACAGGATTGCTGAAGTCGGCGTCCGCACTGACAGAGTCAAGCAGGAACAGCTTATCCCCGCTCAGCGTACATTGCTTTTCCGGCGGCACGCAACGAATCGCTTTGAGCAGCGGCACGCGCACCAGGTTTACGAGAGGTTGCCAGTCGCCGTAGATGCCGTCTCCGCTGACCGGACGGAATTTCAGCGGCCCAAATGCCGAAGGCCCCAGCAGTTTCATCGGATCGAGCACGGCAAGAACCGTTTTCGAGTCCTGCATAGTCAGGTTGCCGTCTTTGAAACTCAGCACGACGCGGAACGATTCATCGCCAGTCGCAACTTCTATTTTTTCCGCGGGAGGAAAAGTGTCCGGTACTAGCGTCTTGAGGAAGAAGTTGAAGCGGCCATCTTGCGGGACTTCGTCCGCGCTGCCAAGCTGGACTGCCGATGGGGACGGCTCCTGATCGAGTTGAATGCTTTTCGTGAGAATAGTGACCGCGGGGCGGGGCTGCTCGACTGCCGTTTTCAGATCAAGCGCGCGGCCGTCTTTCAGAGCAGCATGGACGACGATGGAATCTCCGGCATGCAGCTTCGACTTAACCGTGGCATCGCCTGCCGATAGTTTCAGTTCATCCTGCTGGTTGGCGCGGGTTAGAGAATCCGGCTTGAAGTTGACGCCATTCACTTCGGCGCTTGCGACCTCGTCGAGGCGCGTGCCTTTCAGAGTCCCGTAGTCATCGCCCGCGTGGATGCCGAAACTGTCGAGGCGTCCCGCTTCGGCGTAGGTGTGAAGAGGGACCTCATCCACTTCGTGCAAGCCAAATTTCTTCACCAGCATCGTGACCCATCCGGCGCTCTCGGTTTGCAGCGGAACTTTTATTTCGAGCTCGTCGGCCTTCGCAGTTTTCCATTCGGTGGAAATAAGTTTGCCCTGCTGGTCCTTCAACATCACTTCGCTGACGCAGCAGGCATCGGCTGACTGCAAGTGAAGCGTGTCCTCGCGGCCAATGATGAGGGCGCTGGCATCTTTGGAGGCGAGGATCCACTGCGCCGGGCGCGAGGAGCGCAAGCGGTAGCGCGGGCCCTCGAAGGCGTGGAATCCCCAGACTCCGCGGAGTGCTCCGGTAAATTCTCCAGCGAGAGATGCGGATTGCAGCGGCGCGGTCTTGACCTCGAATCCACCCCGCATGGGATCGGGCGTGGCCGGAAGGTCAATACCGGCGCCGGATTTTGTCTCCACGTGCAGGACGAACTTGTGAGCAAGTTCGGTTGCATATACGAGTGGTGCGCCATCGGCCTGAAGAAGCAAAGAGGGCTTGCCCGCGCAGAATACCTGCGTAGCATCCACCGCACGGAGGGGCGGAGGAGGAGCCGTGTGGACCGGAGGCAGGCCGATCACCAGCACAGACTTGGGATTGCGAAACGAGGGTGGGCTATTGAGGCGAAGATTCAGATCATTGTCTTTGGGCAGGGAAAGGGCGGGGATGTACTGATATTGCGCAGTGTGTGCCGTGCTGAGAATGCGCGCCACATCGACTACAGCGCCAACATAGGGGCTGTAGTAACCGCCGCGGGCCGTCGGAGTAGAGCTGATCTGAGCCAGAAGATCAGACGACGCACCGGAAGTCAGCGTCTGCACCATGGTCTGGCTGTGCGCATCGTCGAGAACCAGTTGGTCGGTGTTCTGTGTAAGACATGGCACCTGCTGCGCGCTGGGCTTGTCAAAGCATTGCTGGTCGAGGCGCATATTCAGGCTTCGGGCAAGCATGGCGGTGTGCACCTTCAGTTGTTCCGGATCGGCGGTGTAGGTTTCACGTAGGGATTCCAGGTATTTCTCGAGGCGCTGGCGGTCGAGGCTGGCCTGTTGGAGGTCTTGCGCTGCTCGCACGAATGCACCGGGCTTGCCACGAACAGCGGTGCGCAGCGTGCTGAAGGCTCCGCCGGTCTCGGGTGCAAGAAAGACCAGGGCTTCTTCAGCTTCCTCCGGAACTATGACGAAGATGCCTTCGTCATGGACAGGCTTGGTCCAGGTCTCGACACGCGTAAACCATGAATCGGGTGGCGGGTTGGTCGCGCCGCGCAGAAAAACGATGACCATCAGATAGCGCACAGACTGGCTATCGGGCAGATCCGCATGTACCCAGAGGCGGTCCCCGGGTTGGAGATTGGGAACCTGGGCGATGGGAAGGGTTGTTCCCGCGCGCTGCACGCGGACTTCAACTTTGGGGCCGATCAGGTCGAAGGCAGCAGTATCGGCGGCGGACCGAATCGGGGCAAAAATAGCGAACAACAGGAAAAGGGGTGCCGCCCCGCGGCAGACGCGCTGTATGAATGAGGGCCCTGTAAAGCGCACTACGTTTCTCTCCGGCATAGTTGTGGAGATGTTGTTTTCGACTTCCGCGAGTGCGGCAATGACGGCAGGACGCAGAAAGCCGAAATCTCCACGATAAATTCGTGTCCGATTATTTTAGCTGATCGGCAGATGCAAATACCGCTTCGCGTTGTGGTAGCAGATATCTTCGACGAGGCGGGCGAGGAGTTTGTCGTCATTGGGCAACTCGCCACGGACAACATCCTGGCCGATGATGTCGCAGAGGATGCGCCGAAAATATTCGTGGCGCGGATAAGACATGAACGAGCGCGAGTCGGTGACCATGCCGATGAAGCGCGAAAGCAGTCCGGTGTTGGAGAGAGCATTGATCTGCGCCGTGATTCCATCTTTCTGATCGAGGAACCACCAGGCGCTTCCATATTGAATCTTGCCGGGCTGATCGCCGCTTTGAAAGGAACCGATAAGCGTTGCGAATGAAAACGTATCAGCGGGATTCAGGTTGTAAAGAACCATTCGCGGCAGGGCATTCTCTCGCTCCAGTAGATCGAGGTAAGCAGCGAGGGGACTGATCTGCGGGAAATCACCGATCGTGTCGTAGCCGGTGTCGGGACCGATTAACCGCTGCGCGGTCGAATTGATGTTGCGCCGAGCGCCGAGATGAAGTTGCTTGGTCCATCCTTTTTCCGCGTCGAGGCGGGCGAAAAACAGCATCATGAACGAAGCAAATCGCGTGCGTTCATCGTCACTGACAGTTCCTCCGGCGAGCGCCTTCAGGAAACTTCCCTCCGCGGCCTTGTCGGAACATGGCGTTGCGAAACAATGATCGAGACCGTGATCGGACAAACGGCAGCCTAAGCTGTGGAAGTAGTCGTGGCGCTGACGAAGGGCATCGAGAAAGCTGGTTAGGTTTCTGATTTCGACATTGGCTGCTTTGCCAAGCTGATCGATCCAATCAGCGAATTCCGGCTGTCCGACCATAAGAGCTTTGTCCGGACGAAACGCGGGAAAGACCCAGGTATCAAGTTCCGACTTCGAGAGCGCCTGGTGATGTGCAAGATTGTGTGTTGGATCGTCGGTGGTACACACAACTTCGACATGAAACTTCTCGAGAATGGTGTTGGTGGTGAGGCCCTCGGCCAGTACTGTGTTCGCCTGTTCCCAGATTTTCGGCGCGGAGGCCTCGTCCAGTAAATCGGGGATGCCGAAATAGCGCCGCAACTCGAGATGAGTCCAGTGATAAAGAGGGTTGCGCAGCGTATAGGGCGCCGTTCGCGCCCAGGCGAGGAATTTTTCGTACGGAGCAGCATCGCCTGTAATGTATTTTTCTGCGACGCCGTTCGCGCGCATGGCGCGCCATTTGTAGTGATCTCCTTCTAACCAGATTTCGTGCAGATTCTTGAAGCGGCGGTTTTCGGCAATATCCCTGGACGAAAGGTGGCAGTGATAATCGAGGATTGGCCGCGATGCGGCGTGTTCATGGTAGAGACGCCGGGCAATATCGTTGGAAAGAAGGAAATCCTGGTCGAGAAACATAGCCATGCGGGACAGGCTGCTGCATATCCGGGCAGCCAAGGCACGAATATAACAGCTACGTTGCGCGGACGGCGGGGCCTTTGCAGTATGCTTGTGTTCCGTCAACAATACCGCAACACGCATTCGATCCGCATCGACGATCGATGCTCGACCATCAATGCTTTTTAAAATGCTCCAGGACGGTGAGTCTCTGGCGACAGCCGCGGCTGAACAGGCCGCTGCATCCATGCGCGATGCGATAGCAGGCCGCGGCAACTGCCGTATTGTGGTCGCAACCGGGGCCTCGCAGCTTCCGTTTCTTCGCGCTTTGACCAAGGCCTTGTTCATCGACTGGTCGAAGGTCGAAATGTTTCATCTTGATGAATACGTCGGAATGCCGGCGACACATGCGGCCAGCTTTCGAAAATATCTGCTGGATCATTTCATTAGCAAAACTGGAATCACGCGATATCACTTTGTCGAAGGGGACGCCTCCGATCTCGACGCAGCGATAGGCCAGATTGGAAAGAAACTCAATGCGGCGCCGATCGACGTGGCCTTTGTGGGAATTGGAGAAAACGGCCATGTGGCATTCAACGATCCCCCGGCAAATTTTGAGACGGAGGATCCTTACATAATCGTGCAACTGGATGAGGCTTGCCGCAAGCAGCAGGTCGGCGAAGGCTGGTTCGCAAACATCTCGGAAGTTCCTACGCGCGCGATTTCGATGTCTCCGCGCCAGATCATGAAAGCGCGCCAGATTATTTCCGTCGTGCCGGATAAGCGCAAGGCAAAAGCGGTAAGGCTCTGCCTTGAAGGCGAAATCAGCCCCAAGGCTCCGGCTTCGATACTGCGCCGCCATCCGAACGTGACAGTTTATCTGGATCGGGAGTCGGCTTCCCAGCTGAGCACTTCGCTCAAGAGCTTGTTGGATCGCGAGTCGCAGGCGGCAATCCCTTCATAGAAATCCCGATGGAGAAAGCACCGAGGCCGATTCCGTCGCTGCGCTGGTGGATTGGTGTTCTGCTGTTCGCCTCCACGGTCATCAATTACATCGACCGGCAGACACTCTCGCTTCTCGCGCCGTATCTGAAGGTCGAATTCCACTGGACAAATTCCGACTACGCGAATCTCGCGATTGCATTTCGCGTTGCGTATTCAATCGGGCAGAGCGCATTGGGGAGAATGATGGACCGCACCGGCACGAGGCGAGGGCTGACGATCACGGTGATCTGCTACTCGATCGTTTCGATGGCAACCTCACTGGCGCGCGGCTTCTACAGCTTTGCCGCGTTCCGTTTCCTGCTCGGGGCTGGAGAGTCGGCGAACTGGCCAGCGGCGACGAAAGCAGTTTCGGAGTGGTTTCCGAAACGCGAGCGAGCGTTTGCCACGGCGCTGTTCGACAGCGGCTCCTCGATTGGGGGCGCGGTTGCACCTTTCATCGTTTTGGCGATTTATTTCCGATGGGGATGGCGGCCGGCATTTGCCGTCCCGGGGCTGCTCGGTTTTCTGTGGCTGATTGCCTGGCGATGGCTTTACTACGCGCCCGAAGTACATCCCAGAATCGGTGAGCAGGAACTCGCAATGATCGCGGCTGACAAAGGCGAATCGAATTCCCCTGCAACCTCACGCAATGGACTGCGCTGGCGGGACCTGCTGAAATTGCCTCAGACATGGGCGACGATCATCGCGAAGTCGTTCACCGATCCTGTCTTCTTTTTTATTACCGAGTGGTTTCCGATTTATCTGGTAGCGAAGGGGATCGAACTCAGAACTGGATTGATCGCGATATGGATACCATTCGTCGCGGCGGACGTAGGCAGTTTCGTGGCGGGCTGGTTTTCCGGATATCTTATACGGCGCGGAGTTTCGCTGGGGTGGGCGCGCAGGGTCCCGATCATCTATGGCGGGATCGGCATGACGCTGCTATTCTTCACGATTTTCACGACGAATCTCTACACGATCGCGTTCCTGTTTGCAGTCGTAACTTTTACCTACGCTGGATTCACGGTCATGGCGAACACGCTGCCGGCAGATTTGTTCAACAGCGAATCGGTTGCGTCCGTGAGCGGGATGGGCGGGACGGCGACGGGAATTGGAACGATCATCGCGTTCAAACTGGTCGGATATCTCTCCGATTCGCGGCAGGCGGCGGGCACACATTCGTTCGATCCGATCATAATTGCGGCCAGCATCGTTCCGTTCGTGGGAATGGTTCTTACCCTGCTATTGCTCCGCAACAACCAAGCGACTGAACAGGGATTGGTGCGCCGTATCTGAGGTTTGGGTACACTCTTGGATTCAGATTAGGTAGTGAGGACATTCGATTGAAGATCACCGACGCCAAGGTGTTCGTCTGCAGCCCCGGGCGGAATTTTGTCACGCTCAAAATTTTTACCGATGACGGAGTGTACGGCCTGGGCGATGCGACTCTCAATGGCCGCGAGCTTGCCGTCGCCTCGTACTTGAAGGATCACGTCGTTCCCTGCCTCATCGGCCGCGATCCGTTTCAGATCGAAGACATCTGGCAATACCTTTATCGGGGAGCCTATTGGCGGCGCGGCCCGGTGACCATGACCGCGATCGCAGCGGTTGACATGGCGCTGTGGGACATCAAAGGCAAGGCGCTTAATACGCCGGTCTACAACCTGCTTGGAGGCGTGAGCCGCAATGGAGTTCTCGTCTACGGGCATGCCAACGGCCGAGACGTCGAAGAAACGACTGACCAGGTGGTGAAGTATAAAGAGATGGGGTATCTGGCCATACGGGCGCAGTCGGGCATTCCGGGCTTGGCCTCGACCTATGGCGTAGCCGGTGACAAGCTCTTTTATGAGCCGGCAGAAAAAGGCCTTCCACCAGAAAACTTGTGGTCGACCGAAAAGTATCTACTCCACGTTCCGAAACTGTTTGAGGCTTTGCGGCTGAAGTTCGGCGACGATTTGCATTTGCTCCACGATGTTCATCACAGGCTGACCCCTATTGAGGCGGCGCGGCTTGGCAAGAGTCTTGAGCCCTATCATCTCTTCTGGCTGGAAGACGCAGTTCCAGCGGAATTGCAGGAAGGCTTCCGCCTGATTCGCAAACATACCACCACGCCGCTCGCTGTGGGTGAAGTCTTCAACGCTGTTTGGGACGCGCACATTCTGATTACCGAACAATTGATCGACTATCTGCGCATGACGGTGGTTCACGGGGGCGGGATCACTCATTTGAAAAAAATTGCTGCGCTCGCCGAGTTTTATCACGTACGTACCGGAAGCCATGGGGCGACAGATCTCTCGCCGGTCGCGATGGCGGCGGCGCTGCACTTCGACATCTCCATCAATAATTTCGGCATTCAGGAATACATGCGGCATACGGCGGAAACGGATGAAGTATTCCCGCACTCATACACGTTCAAGAGCGGATATTTGCATCCGGGCGATGCGCCCGGGCTGGGTGTTGATTACACCGAGAAGCTTGGAGAGAAGTTTCCTTACGAGCGGGCGTATTTGCCGGTAAACCGCAAGGTCGATGGAACCATGTTTAATTGGTAGTTTTCTGCGATTCGAGGCGATATGGGATACAAACCGTTAGATCTGGAAGGAAGAGTTGCGGTTGTCGTCGGGGGAAGTTCGGGCATCGGCCGAACGCTGGCGCTTGGCCTGGCGCAGGCCGGGGCCGACGTAGTTTCGAGCGCTCGGCGGATGGAACTTGTAAACACATTAGCCGGAGAAATTGAAGCGCTCGGCCGGAGGTCGTTGCGCGTGACATGCGACGTGGCTGATCGAGCATCGCTGGAGAACCTGCTAAAAGCCTGCGTACATGCATTCGGCAAAGTAGACATCCTCATCAACGCCGCTGGCGTTACGAAGCGGGCTCCGACGCTCGATTATCCGGAGGCGGACTGGGACCGGATTATCGAAACGAACCTGACCGGCACTCTGCGAGCATGCCAGGTTTTCGGGCGGCACATGATCGAGCGCAAGTACGGACGAATCATCAATATCGCATCGATGGGATCGTTTCTCGCTCTATTCGAAGTCGCAGCGTACAGCGCCAGCAAGTCGGCTGTCGCTTCGCTTACGCAGTCGCTGGCGATTGAATGGGCCCGTCACGGAATCTGTGTGAATGCGATCGCTCCGGGGTATTTCCGCACTCCGCTAAGCGAGAAACTGCTGGTCGGCACCGGACGCGGCAATGAAGTCTTGATGCGCACGCCGATGAAACGCTTTGGAGAACTCGACGAGTTGATTGGTGCGGCGGTTTTCCTTACTTCAGACGCAGCCAGCTTCACGACCGGCGTCGTGCTCCCGGTCGATGGTGGAGTGCTGGCCAGCGGAGTGAATCAGTAGGAATGCGGCTTGAGTAGGCAGACGTAGCAAGCACGTCTTTACGAATGACGCTTCTCTCGGGCGGCTCTTACCGCATTGACCAGGTCGCGGGCAGCGTTTGTGATCTTCGCCAGGTTCCCTTCGCGCAATGCGGGTGCGTCGACCAAGTCTGCTCCCACTCCGAGTGCAAATGCTCCCGCTGCAATGAAGTCGGCGGCGTTGGAGGCATTCACGCCTCCCGTCGGGATCAGGCGCGCTTTCGGAAATGGCGCCTTCAGCGATTTCAGATACTTCGGTCCGCCTACATTGCCACAAGGAAAAATCTTGACCAGCGTCGCGCCGTGGTCATGGGCGCTCATCAATTCCGTCGGTGTGAGGGCCCCAGGGATCGCCAGCATGTTGTGCGCTCTTGCTGCTTCAAGAACGGGGACGGAAAGGCCGGGACTTACAAGAAACTGCGCTCCGGCGTCGATGCACTCCTGAGCTTGCTTCGCACTAGTAATAGTTCCCGCGCCCATCAGAACGTCCTTGCCGCGTTGTTTCGCGACTTCACGAATCACTGCGACTGCGTTGGGCACGGTCATTGTGATTTCGAGAACGGAAATGCCTCCGGCGCAGATCGCTTCGACGGCGCGATTAGCCTCTTCGACACTTGCCGCGCGCACGACTGGGATGATTCCGATTTCTTCGATTCTGCGAATTACCTGATCGATTGTCATCTCAAAATTATTCAACCACAGAGCCAGGGAGTTTCCCAGACCGGCGTCAACGCTCGATTCTTGCTGTGCGCGATTTCATGGCTTGCAGAACTTCCGGAAGCGTAGCCATGGTCGTGTCGCCTGGTGTGGTCATCGCCAATGCGCCATGCGCTGCGCCGCATTCGACGGCCCACTGCGGGTCTTTGCCAGAGAGAAATCCGTAAATCAAACCCGACGCGAAGGAGTCTCCACCGCCGACGCGATCGTAAACTTCCAAATCTTCTCGCATCGGAGCTTCGAAGAATTCGCCATTGTGATAACAGAGCGCGCCCCAATCGTTGCGGGAAGCAGTCTTCGCGTTGCGAAGAGTGGTCGCGATCACCGCCATTGACGGATATGCCTTCACGACCGCCTCGATCATTTTTTTGAAACCTGCCGTCTCAAGCTTTGAGAGGTGGTCATCAAGACCGGCAACGGAAAATCCCAGCGCCGCGGTGAAGTCTTCTTCGTTGCCCAGCATTACGTCAATATGAGGAGCAAGACGGCGATTCACTTCCTGCGCCTTCGTTTTACCGCCGATAGATTTCCAGAGCGACGCGCGGTAATTTAAGTCGTACGAAACGATCGCTCCAGATTTCTTGGCGGCTTCCATGGCTTCCAGGGCGACCAGCGGTGTAGTGTCGGAGAGCGCGCAAAAGATTCCACCGGTGTGGAACCAACGCGCGCCGTCTTCAGCAAAAATCTGCTGCCAGTCGATCTCTCCCGGTTTCAGTTGCGAAACCGCAGTGTGGCCGCGATCCGAAGATCCGACGGCGGCGCGCACACCGAATCCGCGCTCGGTGAAATTCATCCCATTGCGCACTGTGCGTCCGACGCCATCGTAAGGGATCCATCGCACATAGTTCTGCGAGACGCCGCCTTGCAGCATAAGGTCTTCGACCAAGCGGCCAACGGGATTATCGGCGAGAGCGGTAACGATAGCCGTCGCCATGCCGAAGCAGCGCCGCAGGCCCCGGGCGACGTTGTACTCGCCGCCGCCTTCCCATGCGCGGAAGTGGCGCGTCGTAGAGATTCGTTCATCCCCAGGGTCGAGGCGAAGCATGACTTCGCCCAGACTGACCAGATCCCACCTGCATTCGCTTTTTGGTTTGATGTTGAGGGCCATGGGTGCTCGACATTATAGCCGTGCACAACGATGCCAGTGCTGCTACGGATACCGCCTAGAAATGTAATGCTTTCCGGCTGTTAGTCTACCGTTCTCACATCATCCGGCAGAGTCAGTATGAATTTGCAGTCACCCGTGGTCATGGAACAAGACAGAGTTCCGCGGCGCAACACTTTGAGCGGAGTGCCATCCGGAAACGTGAGGTGGTAGTCGGCCATGCGCAGCGCATCGGCAAAGGACTTCAGCTTTTCATCCCCGCTGACGAATTTGATGGCGTCAACCTTAGCTGACGATCCGGCGCCTCCACTGAGCAGGATAAAGAAGTCTGCGTTTCCGGTTTGCCTGGCTTTGCCAAGATCAATCGTGCTCAGGTGTTCGAGATCGTCTTTATACTGCGCCACCTCGGCCGCGGCTTTCGCATTGCTTCCTGCCAGACGAGAAAGGCGATCCATAGTTTCGGGAGTCGGCCGCAGACCATTCATCGAAAGCGCGTAGGCTCGCAGCGCCCGGTCCTTCTGGCCGCGTTTCTCGTAGATTTGTCCGAGATGGTCGCCGACCTCGCCGTGATGGCCAAGCAGCCATGCCGCCGACACATATTTTTCAGCCTTATCGAGATTGCCTTCGCCAAATTCCACCCAGCCCAGCGTATCCCAATAGGCAATCAGCGACGGCACCAGGGGAAGATCCTTTTGCGAGAGACGATCGAGGGAAAGATTACGCAAAGCGGCCGCCGTTGCTGACACGGCGGACTCGGCATACTGTTGGGCCCGATCGAGGTGCGATTTCTTCAGCGAAAGCTGATATGCAATGTTGTTCCACACCAGCGGCGTCGCATTCAGCTCGAGAGCATGGTCAAACGCCGCGAGAGCCTTGTCGTCCTGCCCGAGATTCAGATATGCGTCGCCCAAACTAACCTGCAACTCGGCAGCGTCGGGGGTAAGCGAAGCGGCTTTTTCCAGTTCCGCCACCGCAAGATCGTATTTGTGCCACTCGGCGTACATCGCGCCCAGATTGGCGTGCGCGAACTTGTCGAGCGGATTATTTTCGATCTGCTGGTTGAACGCCTTGACCGCATCGTCGTACTTGCGTTCTTGCCAATAGGCGCGGCCCAGGTTGTTCCACGCATACTCGTCGTAGGCATTGACTTCGATCTGCTTCTGGAAGGCAGAGATCGCGAGTTCGTTCTGGCGCGTCTGTAAATAAATCAGTCCCAGGTTGTTCCAGGCGAATTTGTTCTTGGGATCTACCTCAGTCGCGCGCTTCAGCAGCACTTCGGCGACAGAGAGGTCGCCGGCCTCTGCTGCGGCACGAGCGCTATCTACTAGATCGTCGGCTTTCATGTCAGCGGGAGGAACAGGCGCTCCGGCAACGGTGCTCTCGACCGACAATTGCTGCGCCAAATCAGCCCCTACAGCACGACGGAAAGACTCGTAGTCAGCCGCGCGGGCGACGGGCAGGTCATCCTGATGCAGCATTAGCTTGCGGCCGGCGGTGAAGACATTTCCCTGCAAGGAATAGGTCGCATCGTATTCCGCGTAGTCGCGCTTCAACGCAAATGCCAGCGGCACGTGCGCGGTGTATTTCGAGGGCAGCTCCAGCTTGATCTTGTAGGAGTACTCGCCCCTGGGCCCAAGCTTCAGAGGCTCGGCATCAGGGTCGTTGTCTGAATCGTTGGCCTCAGGCAGGCTGAATTGAACAAGCGGCAGAACGATCTCCGTCTTCTTTTTCGACCAGTCGAGAAAGTTAACCCGCGAAACGTCGTAGGAAATACTGAATGGCTCGCGAGTAGCCGCAGGATCGCTCACGATCAGGTGCGTAATATCGCCACCAAGGCCGGAGTTCAGATTGTCGGCGACACGCTGCCAGTTCGATTCGGGCACGCGGCGGAAGACCGAACGCAGCAACAACTCCTCGTCACCGCGGAACTCGTAGCGGACGTGCGCTTCCAACTTCCCGATTTCGTTGATCTTGCCCTCGATCTCGGAACGTTCGTAGTCGGGCATGGGCGTATCGGCAGGCGTGTTTTCCAGATGTGGCGCGATCGACGACGGAGGATTCGCCGGCGGAATCACCAGCGCCTGTTTGTGGCGTAACGAATACGCCAGAAGGCGGAACGGCGCCACTTCGCTGGTGGTGTCCATCCAGACTTCTTCCTTTCCCATCGGGAGCATCGTGATCACGTGGTCGAATTGGGACGGCGAGGGAATGTCCGGATCAAGCTTGCGCGTGGAGTTGATCAGAACGGAGTCCGCATGCAGGCCCTCCGCTTCCAGCAGAGAAGCAAGCAGCGTGTGCTTGTCTTTGCAATCGCCGTACTGATCGTGGAGAACGTCTGCGGCCGCATGAGGCTGATAGCGGCCCAGACCAAGGGACAAGCTCACATAACGGAAATTCTTCGCGACGAAGTCGTAGAGTGCTTCGGTTTTCGCCAAATCGCCGCTCACTCCCTTCGTCAACTCCTCCGCCTTTGCTTTAACTTCCGGCGACGGCGCGCGGCGGTCTTTTTCCAAGGACGCATACCAGCGACCGATCTGTTCCCAGGTCTCAAATGTCGTCAGTTGAATGTCGGGACGGTCGTCGTCGGGGCGATGTTTTTTCTTCGGCTTATCTTTGTCCTTTTCTTCGTCTTCCCGCTCCAGATGTGAACCCGCCCAATGATAGGTTCTCCGTCCGTTTTCTTCGGTGATCCTGGGATCCATCCCCGGCTTGCACTTCAGCTTCAGGTTGCGGCCCGCCGGAACATCCACATCGAGTGTTTCGTCGAGTTCGATGTTGCTCTTGTCGAACTCGTAGTCGACCCAGAATTGGCCGGCAGCCAGCGGTGTGTGGATCACCGTGACCATGTCATACTCCAGGACTTCTCCAGGGCGAAGCCCGGGAACCGTAATGTGCTTCTGGCGGAAATCGGTGTAGACGGGGGCCTCGTGCTCGACGGGAGCGCTCAAATCCTGAACCGCGTCTTCGCCGGCCTTGACGACGGTGCCATCTTCCTTGAGCACGCGTACATAGGGAATCTCGACACGCTCGTTGGCCGAGTTGTAGCCCTCCTGCAATTGCCCCCACTGCTGGACTCCGGCCTCACTCTGCACCCGAATGCGGGCTGTCGTTTCTTTTCGGCCCGTACCATCAGCCTCGAAGCGGTAAACCGAGTGCATCTTCTCGATGACAAACGACTCCTGTGTGTAGTCGCGCGGCTTGACTGAGCTGGCAACCTTTTCCGCCGTGGATTGAGAGGTTTGGGCCGTAGCCTTCGTCGAGGAATCGGGCGCCACAGGCTGCTGAGAAAGAGCGCTACCGGCCAGCAGGCATAGGAGCGCGAAGGAAAAAAGACAATTACGCATATTGGGTGGTGAACTCAGCCATTATCCCATGCGGCGCATGGAGGAAGGTTGCTCTGCCGCCCCGCTGGCCTCTAAACGTGACCCTGGGGACAATGCGAGCTTGCACATCATGACAACTTATTTGCACATGAGTCAATTCCAGTTTCGACATAATTTTGACTTTGTTCCATCGGAATCGGGAGTAAAATCCCCGGTATGTAGTCTTGTTCCGCTGCGACGCGGTGCAAGCGTGACGCATAATGTACTTGCGCCACGATCTTTCCGTCCGGAGGTTTTTGCATGGAAGATCGGGCCCCTGTCGTTTCCTCTACGGAGCAGTCCTCTACTTCAACTTCTGCCATGAAGCACCACGAAGGCCGTGGAGCCTGGGTTCTCACCTGCTACGGCATCTGTGGTCTGGCGCTGTTTGGAGTTCTAGCCTACTTCTTCTCGGACTTCATAGCTCACTAGTCCTGGGCTGCGGTGGCGAACGGGCGCGCGCGTCCGCGGAAACAGTGGGCGTGTAGGAACCACCTCCAGGCATTGCAATTTTCAACGCGCCAACCGAACGTTCGCCTGTTCCAACTTCCAAGCACTTCGTTTCACTCTCGGAGCGCCTCACGCTGAACGTGCTACAATGAGCGGCCTTAGCTTACTGCTTCATCCCTGACCCCACGCAAGGATTACGAAACAGACGGTACACGTTGTGCCCAAGACTCCCACATCCAGCCCGACTCCCATCACCTACGCCGACGCCGGGGTGGACATCAGCCGTGGTAACCGCACCAAACAGCGCATCAAGTATTTGGCCCACAAGACGTTTACCAAGGGCGTATTGAGCGAAATTGGCGGATTCGGCGGCCTTTTTGCCGTGGATAAGACCAAGTACATCGATCCGATCCTGGTTTCGAGTGTGGATGGGGTAGGAACCAAGCTGAAAATCGCCTTTGAGATGGATCTGCACTCGACCGTCGGCGCCGATCTCGTGAACCATTGCGTGAATGACATCGCGGTGCAGGGGGCTGCGCCCATGTTTTTCATGGATTACCTGGCGACGGGCAAGCTCGAGCCGGCGATTGTTGAAAAAATAGTCGAGGGCATCGCCGACGCCTGCAAGCACAACGGCTGCGCCCTGATCGGCGGCGAGACTGCGGAGATGCCGGGCTTCTATCCCGACGGAGAATACGACCTGGCGGGGTTCATCGTGGGCGTGGTCGAGCGAGAGAAGATCGTCACTGGCAAAGACGTGCAGATTGGCGACATCGTTCTCGGACTGCCTTCCAATGGCCTCCATACCAACGGATATTCTCTGGCCCGCAAGCTGCTCTTCGAAGTCGCCAAGTATTCACCGGAAACCTACGTTAACGAGATCAAGAACAAAGTCGGCAACGAACTGATGCGCACGCACAAGAGCTATTGGCCGACGATGCGAAAGTTAGTCGATGCCCAGTGCGTGGTAGCGATGGCACATATCACCGGCGGCGGAATCACCGAAAACCTGCCGCGCGTCCTGCCGAAAGGCACAGCGGCAGCCATCGAACTAGGCTCCTGGCCGGTGCTCCCGATCTTCGAACACCTTCAGGAACTGGGAAAGGTTCCGCAGGAAGAGATGCTCCGCACTTTCAACATGGGCATGGGGATGCTTCTGGTCGTTCCATCGGCGAAGTTCAAGAAAGCGCAATCGGTATTGGAGCGCGTGGGCGAGAAATTTTTCACGATCGGACGGATCGTCAAGGGCGAGCACAAAGTCACGTACAGCTAGTTCATTCTCACCCCAGAGGCACAGAGCCGCAAAGAAAATCGGATATCCTCCCCATTGCATTAGGAAATATTTTTAATTTCTTTTCCTGCGTTCTTCTCTCTGTGTCTCGGTGACTCCGTGGTGAATTATCATTGTTCTTCTCATGCACTCTCTCGGCATTCTGTTATCTGGGCGCGGATCGAATTTTGTGGCGATCGCCGACAGCATTGATGCCGGCCGCATTCCCGATGCGCGGGTCGCCATTGTAGTTTCGAACCAAACCGACGCGCCGGGGATCACGACTGCACGCGACCGCGGGCTCAATGCGATCGTAATCGCTTCAAAAGGCAAGCCACGCGACGAGCACGACCGCGAGGTGGTCGGGGCCCTGAAGCAAAGCAACGTCGATCTCATTTGTCTTGCTGGATACATGCGGCTGCTCTCGCCGTGGTTCGTGCAGCAATTTCCGCAGAAAATTCTGAACATTCATCCTTCGCTTCTGCCCGCGTTTCCGGGTCTCGAAGCGCAGGAGCAGGCATTCGCTTACGGAGTGAAAGTGTCCGGATGCACGGTGCATTTCGTTGACGAAGAACTTGATCATGGAGCGATCATCGTGCAGAAAATGGTTCCTGTGCTCGATGAGGACGATGAGCACACCCTTGCAGAGCGAATACTAGGGCAGGAACACATCGCCTATACCGAGGCCATCAATATCGTTCTGAATGGAAATTTTGAAATCGCGGGACGCAGGCTGAGGGTGAGATAGATTCTCTGCGCCCCCTGTGGTTAAGAAGTCGTCCCCTTACTCATCCGCACAATTGGCAGAGACTCGCCGTTACCCAACGGCACTGACTGGTTCTCAATTTCCACGTATCCCTGTGCGCGATAAAACGCGACGCCGCTCAGCGTAGCCCCCATCTCTAATCTCGTAAAACCGGCCTCACGTGCGGCGTTCTCGCACACCTCCAGAATCAGCTTTCCGATTCCCTGCCGCGCCCAATCGGGATGCACGAAGAACGCCCGGATCTTCGCCGAGTCGTGCGCGGGATCGAGCAATGAATCCTCCCGTCCCGCGTATTGATCTCCCCCATAGAGCGTTTTGCGCCTGCTCCAGCCGCCGCAGGCAACGATCGTTCGCCCGCCGGAATCCGAATCGATAATCTCGGCAGCGAAATAAGTCCTGTCGGCGATCAACTGGCTGTCGACGCCGTAGACGCTGGCGAGCGCTCCTTCAATCTGCGCCGAAGAATAATCGCTGGATTGCAATCCGCGCACCGAGGCTTCGATGATCTCGCGCAATCGCGGAACATCGGCCATTGAGGCCCTCCGAACGTTCACGTTCATAAGCCGATATTTCTCGTCAACAATCAACGTACGGGCCCCATTACTCGCGCGTCTTTTGCGCGAGAAGTGGGAAATTTGAACCATTCTACCCACCGCCCTCCGCCAATTCCGTCGCGTTCCTTATAATGTCCTTTCTCATGTCAGCCTTCAAATCTGTCGACGAGCAGGTTACGTATCTGAAAAAAGGCGCCGCGGAAATTATCCGCGAGGCCGACCTACGCGCCAAACTCGAAAAGTCTCTCAGGACCGGCAAGCCGCTGCGCGTGAAGCTCGGCATGGACCCGACCGCTCCCGACTTGCACCTCGGCCACACCGTCGTGCTGCGCAAGCTGAAACATTTTCAGGACCTCGGACACACGGCCATCTTTCTCATCGGCGATTTTACTGGGATGATCGGTGATCCGACGGGACGTTCAGCCACGCGGCCGCCGCTCAGCCGTGAGCAGATCGAGCAGAATGCCGAGACGTATAAGGCGCAGGTCTTCAAAATTCTCGATCCGCAGAAGACCGTGATCGATTTCAACCGCCGGTGGATGGGCGCGATGAGTTCCGACGATTTTGTGAAGCTGACCGCGAAATATACAGTTTCTCAGTTGCTCGAGCGCGAGGACTTTCACAAGCGTTTTCAGGAAGAGAAACCAATCTCGGTGCATGAACTGCTCTATCCGCTGGTACAGGGATATGACTCCGTCGCGCTCGAAGCCGACATCGAACTCGGAGGCACCGACCAGAAATTTAATCTACTCGTCGGCCGTGAACTGCAACGCTCCTACGGACAGGAATCTCAAGTTGTGCTGACCACGCCGATTCTCGAAGGCCTCGACGGCGCGCAGAAAATGTCGAAGTCGCTGGGCAACGCGATCGGCATTCATGAACCGCCGCTCGAGATGTATGGCAAGATCATGAGCATCTCCGACGAGATGATGTGGCGGTATTACGAACTGCTGACGGACATCTCGCTCGCAGAAATCGACAAGATGAAGAGCAGTACGCATCCGATGCAGGCGAAGAAAGATCTGGCGCGGAGGATTGTGGCGGATTTTCATTCGGAGGAGGCAGCAGCGAAAGCAGCGGAGGATTGGGCGAAACAGTTTCAGAAGGATGAGCTGCCGGAAAACGTAGAGGAAATTTCGCTACCTCTTCCCGATGTCGGAAGGCTTGTTCGCCACAACGACCTCGACGGCGAAGCCACAACGGGAGTAGAAGTCTCGCTAACGCTTGCCGAACTCAATGGCCACATCGTGAGTACCGACCGGGGTGCCGAGGCAACAATCAGAGCAGATCGCCTTTTGGTTCGGTGCGGGCTCGCGTCTTCCACGACCGATGCCAGCCGAAAACTGAAGCAAGGTTCGGTGAGAATCGAAAATCATGTGCTGAAGGAACCCTACTTCGCGTGGGGCGGTCCCCCGCCAATGAGGTTGCCGTTAAAGGTGGGCAAGCAGTTGAAAATCGCAATCGTCACTTGGTGAGCAGCAATCGCCATGTGGGGACAGCCGCCCTCGGCTGTCCGGGCGAGCGATAGCTCGCCGGTTGCTGGCAGCGCCTGAGTTCCCGTTTTGGGCACAACCGCTGAAGAAAAACCAAAAGAGCTCAATTCCCCTCATTTCCAACACTAAAATCAAAACCCTGCGGAGCTTCGCTCCGCCGGACAGCCGAGGGCGGCTGTCCCTACATGGCGCTTGCTGATCTCTGCAGCACGATATGCCTCAGGCTTTTTATCGTCGGCGACTTCCTCATCTTCAATGTGACGACAAGCCACACTTTGTGACTTTCTGCACTCACGACCGATGGAATCTACCGCAAAGTGTCCGGTCTCTCGTTTTGAACTCCTGTCTGCATGACAACGGCAAACTTTTCGATCTAAAGATTGCTGTCGTTATGCCCGATCACGTGCATCTGATCTTCACGCCTTTGATCAACTATGAGGCCATGGAAGTTTGCTCTTTGGCTCAGATCATGGACGCGATCAAAGGGGCATCTGCTCACAAGATCAACAAGGCTCTCCGCAGAAAAGGTCGGGTATGGCAACCTGAATCGTTCGATCATGTGCTGCGGTCTTCGGAGAATCTTGATGCGAAGATTGAGTATGTGCTGGAGAATCCCGTGCGGCGCGGATTAGCTTCAATTTGGACGAGCTATCCTTGGATTTGGAAGAAGCCTTTCGTCAATCTCTTCGGCCCTCATCAGGCTCTATAACTCAAAGCGGAGCTGCGCTCCGCGGACAGCCGAGGGCGGCTGTCCCTACATTTCTGCTACCCTCATCCGCGCAGATGCGGGCTGC
>DATAUY010000267.1:0-8754 GCA_036268025.1 Candidatus Sulfotelmatobacter sp.
CGCGACTGCATGGCCGAGAGGTTGCCGACATCAGCCGCGTATCAGGAACAGTTATCAGTAGAGCAGACATTTTCAGCCTGCTCTGCGTACGGTTGAAAAAGCTTGTTCCACATGACGCGATGGCGGTTTATTGCCCGAAAGGCGACGACCTGGTCCCGGAATTTGTGAGCGGCGAGAACTTCAAGCTGTTTTCCTCGCTGCGAATCCCGTTAGGCGAAGGCCTTTCCGGCTGGGTCGCGGAGAATCATAAGGCAATCCTGAATGGCAATCCCTCGGTCGAACCGGGGTATTTGAACGATCCGCAAAAGTACAGCACTTTGCGCTCGGCTTTGGCCGTTCCAATCGAGGGAACAAATGCGGTCGTCGCTGTGCTTGCGCTGTACCGCGCAGGCCAGGATGCATTCACGCATGAAGATCTTCAGGTAATTGAAGCGATTGGGCAAGAAGTAGCAACCGCAATCGAAGCCGCTTCGAAACCCAAGGCTGCCGCGGCTGCAAATGGCGCTGGTTCGAAGTAGTCGTCCCTGCCTTCTCTGCTCAGTTGATTTCTATTCGTAACGCAGAGCCACCAGGGGATCGACCTTGGTAGCGCGGCGTGCCGGGATATAGCACGCCAGGAATGCAATGCCGATCAATCCTAAGCCCACAGCGAAGTAAGTTGCCGGATCGTTGGACTTGACGGAAGGAAAGACGCTGGAGAGAAAACGTGTTAGACCAAGGGCCAATCCGATTCCAATGACGATTCCGATCGAGATGAGTTTGAGTCCAAGTTTGCCGACCCAGACAAGAATACTGGCCGCACTGGCGCCTAGCGCCACGCGAACTCCGATTTCGTGAACGCGTCGGCTGACGAAGTATGACATCACGCCGTAAATTCCCAATCCCGCCAGAAAGACCGCGACCGCCGCGAATAGGCTGAGCAGTTGCATATAGAATCGCAGGTCTCCCAGCGACTCGGTTAACACTTGCTCCATCGTCATCACATTGGTGATCGGTTGATCGGGATCCAGCTCCGCGACGATTTGCTTCGTCGCTTTTGCTACGTCACCAAGGCGCACTCCCGGGCCGGTACGCACCGCGATGTCCTGCCATAGGTGCGCGACGATCGCTCCGCCGGGGTAGACGCCGCCCTGCTGAAGATAAGAGGTGTACGTAAATGGCGGAGCATCAGCTCCCAGACCGTAGTGTTTTACGTCGCCGACCACGCCGACGATTTGCCGTGGCTGTTTTTCATCCGTTGGGTACTCGCCAAAACGGACATGGATTTGTTTTCCGATCGGATCTTCATTCGGGAAATAACGGCGCACGAATGCTTCGTTAACCACTACCGCCCAGGGCGAGATTTCCGTATCGCGCTCGTTGAGATATCGTCCTTTCTTGAGCGGAATCTTCAGAGTCCGGAAAAAACTCGGACTCACTTCATCGTATGCGGCACTCGGCCTTTGTTCCGGCGCGGGTGCCGGACGTCCTAAGATCGAGAACGAATATCGTTCTGAAAAATGGGTGGGAAGACCGGTGATTGATCCCGCAGATTCGACGCCCGGCAGCGCCAATATTCGTTCAAGCAGTTGCTGATAAAAAATGGAAACTTGGGGTGTTGCGCGTTCCATATCTCCGCCCGGCACTCTCTGCACGTAGCGATCGCCTTCCGGCAATTGAATGGTCATCGTCAGCAGATTCTTAGGATCGAATCCCGGGTCGACCGCTCGTAAGTGAAGCATGGTATTGATCATCAGGCCAGTGCCGACAAGGAGCACCATCGCCAGCGCGATTTCTGATACCGCCAGCAGGTTGCGGGCGCGCGACCGCGAAGAGCCGACGGTCCCTCGCGCGCCGTCGCGCAACGCGCTATTCAGATCGAGGTTCGAGGCCTGGAATGCCGGCACCAGTCCGAAGATTGCCGCCGTAAGCAATGAAACTGCAAGCGTGAAGAGAACCACGCGAATATTTACAGTGATCGAGTCGGCGTTGGGAAAATCGGAGCCAGCAAGCCAGAGAAAAAGATAAATGCCCGCGCGGGCAAGCAACAGGCCGAGTGAACCTCCTAGTAATCCCAAAAGCGCGCTTTCGGCGAACGATTGCTGCACCAAACGTCCTCGGCCTGCTCCCAGAGATAATCGCACCGCGTATTCGTTTCTTTGCGCTTCTCTTCTCGATTGCAGGAGATTGGCGACGTTGGCGCAGGCAATCAACAGCACGAAACCAACCGCGCCAAACAGCGGATATAGATATCGTCTCGACCAGCCGAAGAGCGCTTCGCGCAAGGGCTGGACTTTCTTGCCGATTCCCTTATTGCTTGCGGGATAGGCTTGCTCCAACCGCCGGGCAATGGCATCCATCTCAGCCTGGGCCTGTGCGAGCGTTACACCCGGCTTGAGGCGCGCAACCGGCATCAACCAGTGATCAGACCGATCCCCGTATCGTTGGCTGTTTCGATCGACGGGCTGCCACAGATCGATGGTTCCGCCATAGAAGGGGGCAAAGCCGGGCGGCATGACCCCCACAATCGTGGAAAGCAAGCCATTCACGCGAAGGGTCTTGCCGAGAACGTTGGGATTGTTATTGTAGTGCGTCTTCCAGAACGAACTGCTGATCACCACAGTCTGCGTCAGGTCCTGCATCTCGGAAGGAAAAGAAATTCTGCCGAGGATCGGCCGGACTCCCAGCAATGTGAAGAAATTCGGCGTCGAGTCCTCTACATTGATGCGCGCCGGTTGACCATTCCCAGACAAGACCGCTTCTTCGCTTCCGCTGGTGAGCGCGATATCGTCGAACACGTGATTCTGCTGCTTCCAGTCGTTAAGTTCCGCAATCGGCGGAGATCCCATCGAACCGGGATTATTCAGGTGGATTTCCCATATTGCGGTTAGCTGTTCAGGATGGTCATAAGGCAAGGGCCGATACAGCAAGGTGTCTACTACGCTGAAGATGGCGCTGTTGGCACCGATCCCCAGCGCGAGCGACAGAATCACGACAGCAAGGAAGGCAGGGGCTTTCCTGAGGCTGCGCATGCCCAGGCGCAGATCGTGTACTAGAGTTTCCAACCAAGCCAGAGTCCGCCTCATCGTACGCCTCGCAGAAATCCTTGTGACCACATCACTTCGATTGACCGCCCGGGACGAAATACCATCAGACATTCCCGCAAGTTTCGAGCCAATCGAATGTACGTCAAATGCTTACCGCTGCAACACAATGGCAAACCACGACGCAACGATGCTACGCGAACTGTGTCCGGCGGTGGAATCGTTGTCCGGAAATGAACGCGACACCGATGGAATGCCGCGCCAATAGCCAGGGGAAACGGACTTGCTACCAGTTAACTATCCGGTTCTCAGCCTTTTACACAGGTATGGTTCCGTGATATAACGCCGGAGAGCATAAAAAGCGGGTCTACGCCCGCCAGGAGCTTGATCTGATGACGTTGGCCTCATTTGCAAACAACAACTTGGCCGGCCAACCTAGAGGAGGTACCGTGGGGGAAGAAGCACGGACCGGGAAAAGATTCCCGCTGGAATTGCCGATCAAAATTCATAAGGACGCGGGAGACGCAAAAGGTGTCACGGGAAATCTGAGCGCGGCCGGCGTGTACATCAAGGCCGACGCTTCGATGGAGATTGGTTCGCCCGTGGAATTCGAGATCACGCTGCCGCCGGAGATGACGGGCGGCCAGGAGAATGTGACCATCCAGTGCAAGGGGCGCGTCGTCCGCGCCGACGAAACTGGAGAAGGCGGCGAAGGCCGCGGCGTCGCGTGCGTGATCGACTCATACGAGTTCGTTCGGAACTCTTAACCAGTTCGATATCTTCGAAGCGATTTGGGGAGCGTTGACAACATGCTCAAACTGATTCTGGCCGACAATCAGGCAATTTTCCGGGCGGGCATCGCCAAAGTTCTGGCGGTGGAAGACGAGATGCGCATCGTGGCGCAGGCGCAGACACCTGAACAGATGTTCATGGCGCTCGACAAGTTCCGCGCCGCCGTCCTTATCGTGGCAGGTGGGTTTCACAACGATTTTGCCGCGATCGTGCAAGCCGCCAATAAAGCGAAGACACGTGTGATCATTCTTGCCGACACGGGCGAAAGCGCGCAGAAGCACATGTCGAACGGCTCGCACGGCGTGGTCTATCGCAACGTGACCAGCGCGGCGCTGGTGGATTGCGTCCGCAAAGTCGCACGCGGCGAAACCTGGGTGCAGGACGTTGCGGTGCCCAGCGAGCTCACCGAAAACGATATGGTCGGATTGCGCGTGCGCGACCGCCTGACCGCGAAAGAACTGCGCATCGTCGCGCTAATCGTCCAGGGTTACAAGAACAAGGAAATTGCCTCGCAGCTTGGCACCACCGAACAGGTCATCAAGAATTATCTGCGGAACGTGTACGACAAGATCGGCGTGTCGGACCGTCTTGAGCTGGCGCTGTTCACGATCCACCACCGTATTCTGAACGAAGCCGCGGCCGCAACGACCGTAGCAGCTGCACCGCAGGCTCCTGCGGGAGTCTCCCCGTAAATCGAATTTCGTACCACTGGAAAAAATGAAAGCCGCCATTGCTGGCGGCTTTTTTTAGTGGTGCAGTCCTAGTGAGGAGTGAGGGCCACGTCACCTTACTTGCCAGTTCCGCTTAGCGCCACGGCTTGCGGGCTTGCGCCTCCGTTGTCCCCCACGGTCACCGTCGCGGTTTTTGCTCCTTTGCTCTTAGGCGTAAAGGTCACGTTGATCGTGCACGTTCCGCCCGCGGCCACACTGGTGCCGCAGTTATTGGTTTGGACAAAACTGGCGGAACCGCTTCCCGCGATATGAATGCCCGTTATCCGCAAAGCAGTCTTGGCGTGGTTCGTCACAGTCACGGGCTGCGGCGAACTTGTCTTCCCAACCGTCTGCCCGCCGAAACTCAAGCTCGACGGAGCCACCGTCACCGCAGTGCCCACGCCAGTGAGAGCAACCGTTTGTGGGCTGTTGGCGGCGTTGTCTGTAATTGTGATCGCGCCCGTCAGCGTGCCAGTACCCTTGGGAACGAAGGTCGCCGTTATGGTGCAACTGGCACCAGCCGCCAGGCTGGAACCGCAATTGTTGGTCTGGGGGAAATTCACGCCCCCGGCTATCTTCGTAATCGTGAGCGTCCCGGTACCGGTGTTGGTCATCGTTATTGCTTGAGAGGCGCTGGACGTATTGAGTAATTGCGTTCCAAAGTTGAGACTCGTGGTTGAAAGAGAAACTGACGGCACCGGCGGTGCCTGCAGAAGAATCGATACCGTCCCGTTTCCGGGGGTGGGCACCGCAATGTCGAGAAGTCCGTCGCCATTGAAATCCCCCAGCGCGATTCCCTCGGGATCAAGGCCGATGGTAGGACTCGTGGCCACAGTGAAATTGCCGGTGCCATCGCCCAGCAATACGGAAATCGATCCCCTCCAGTTGGCGATGGCCACGTCGAGTTTGTTGTCTCCGTTGAAATCACCGGCGGCGATGGCGAACGGGATGGTGTCGGCGAAGGTGAGGGACGGCAATGCGGTGAAGTTACCCATACCATCGCCCAGCAACGGTGTTGCCAAGCTGCAAACATCGTCGCCGGCAACGACGTCGAGTTTTCCATCTCCGTTGAAGTCGCCCGCAGTCACCACGAGAGGCTCACACCCAACCCCCAAACTTGTGGAGGAATTGAAGTTTCCCTTCCCGTCTCCCATGAGCGCAAGAAAATCATTGGCGCCGAAGTTGCCGACTGCCAAATCGAGGTTGCCGTCCTGATTGAAGTCCCCTACGGCGAGATCATAGGGACTCGATCCGCCCCCGAACGTGACACCCGGTGAGAAGTTCCCGGTTCCGTCTCCAAGCAGGATGGAAACCGTGAAGTCATACATATCGGCAGTCGCCAGATCCAGTTTGCCATCGCCGTTGAAATCGCCGACGACCACGGTTTGAGGATAACGAGCATTCGATTGAGGAGAAGAAGCAAGTGCGAAGTTGCCGGTTCCGTCCCCAAGCAAAACAGTGAGCACGCCGCCGTTAAAATAGTTGGCGACCGCCAAATCCAGCTTGCCATCTCCGTTGAAGTCGCCTACCGCAACTGATGCAGGATTCACGCCTGTAGCAGGTGACGATGCCAGAGTGAAATTGCCCTTGCCGTCCCCCAGGAGAATAGACAGTGTGTTGCTGGAATAGTTGGTGACGGCCAGATCAAGAATGCCGTCTCCGTTAAAGTCGCCCACCGCCACCCAGGAGGGTGACTTTCCCACGGCGGGCGATGAGGCCAAGTTGAACGAGACTGAGTTTCCGTTGTTGCCGGTAACTCCGAAGAATGTGAGATTCGAGGTCCCACCACCGGACGCGGGATTGACCACCGTCACCCATCCTGTGCCGGCCGTGGCAATGTCGGAAGCAGGAACCGTCGCAGTCAGCTGCGAGCTGCTGACGAACTGTGTGGCGAGTGCGTTGCCATTCCATTGCACAACGGAACCTGACACGAATCCTGTCCCATTGACCGTGAGCGTGAATTGCGGCCCGCCCGGTGGCGTCGCATCAGGAACCAGCGGAAGGTTGATGAAGGGTACCGGCGCCTGCGCATAACTCACTCCCAAAGCAAACATCAATAGAACTATGCTCAAGCTTGCAGCATGCTTTAGTGAGTGCACGAAATGTGTCGGGCGCTTCACGTTCCTGGTCATAACGGTCTCCTCTGCTCGAATGAGCATTGTCCTGGATTGTATCGATTGACTGGGGCCCGACGACGTTCAGTCGAATAGGGGAGACAGCAGGGAGAGGTACGACTGTACGTTCGAGACTTTGTCACAGAGCAAAGCGGTTGTCAAGAACCCGCACTCGGCCCGGTCAGCGAAGCCGCAGCACGGGCCGGCGCCTCTCGCTTAGACCGCGAACTATTCCGTCCGCAGTGCCTTGGCGGGATAAATTCACGCCGCGCGCGCGGGGATCAATCCCGCGGCACGTTCGGCCAAAGCTCGCGAGGTGTTCACGACAGAAGGGCCGTCCACCAGCCGAAGCCTGGAGGTCCGTTTCCGAATCGTTAACGAGGCTCAGGTAATCTATTTGCCCTATGGAATTCCGACAGCTTGGCAAGTCTGGCCTTAAAGTTCCAATCTTGAGTTTTGGGACGGGCACATTTGGCGGCGGAACCGAGTTTTTCAAGGCGTGGGGATCGACTGACGTTGCTGAAGCCACGCGCCTGGTCGACATTTGCCTGGATGCGGGCGTCAATCTCTTCGATACGGCAGACGTTTATTCCGATGGATTGTCGGAGACGATTCTAGGGAAGGCCGTGGCTGGAAAACGCGACAAGGTCCTGATTTCGACCAAAGCATCTTTCCGCATGAGCACCAGGAAAGGACCGAACGATCTGGGATCGTCGCGCTATCACCTGATCGCAAGCTGCGATGCGAGCCTGAAGCGGTTGGGAACGGATTACATCGACATCTATCACCTGCATGGGTTCGACGCGCTCACACCGGTCGAAGAAGTCCTGAGCACTCTGGACAACCTCGTGCAGAGCGGCAAGGTGCGCTACATCGCGTGCTCGAATTTTTCCGGATGGCACCTGATGAAATCGCTTGCCGCCTCGGACAAGTATGGATGGTCGAGGTATGTCGGCCATCAGGTGTACTACTCGCTGGTTGGGCGAGAGTATGAATGGGAATTGATGCCTCTGGGTCTTGATCAGGGTGTTGGGGCGCTGGTGTGGAGTCCTCTGGGATGGGGCCGCCTGACCGGGAAAATTCGCCGCGGGCATCCTTTGCCCAAGCAGAGCCGGCTGCACGACACCGCTGACAACGGCCCGCAGGTGCCGGACGAATATTTGTACAAGGTCGTAGATGCGCTGGATGGAGTCGCAAAGGAAACGGGTAAGACCGTGCCGCAGGTCGCGCTGAATTGGCTGATCCAGCGGCCGACGATCTCGACGATCATCATGGGCGCGCGCAACGAAGAGCAATTGCGGCAGAATCTCGCTGCTGCGGGATGGAACTTGACTGCCGAGCAAGTCGCGAAGCTGGATGCGGCGAGCGAGGTGGCGCCAACGTATCCCAATTGGCACCAGCGGCAGTTTGTGGAGAGGAATCCTGCGGCACCGGGCGCCCACAGGGGCTAAAGCCCCAACCCCGGGCCTGAACGCGGCGCTGAAGCGCCGTTCTTCCACGCTCCGTTGCGGACGTGTTGCTCAGACATCAACCACTTTGCAACAAAAGGAACGGGGCAGGATTCCCGCTCCACATTTCGGATCCTCAGCTCAGATCTTCTCGCCTACCGCTTTCGCTTGCGTGAACAGGTACAGATAGTCCGGGCCGCCGGACTTGGAATCCGTGCCGGACATGTTGAAGCCGCCGAAGGGGTGCGCGCCTACCATGGCTCCCGTGCATTTGCGGTTGATGTAGAGATTGCCGACGTGAAAGTCGCGGATCGCGCGGTCGATCTTGTCGCGCGACTTGGTGTAGACGGCGCCGGTCAGGCCGAATTCCGTGTCGTTCGCGATTTCGAGCGCATGATCGAAGCCGCGGGCTTTGATTACCGCGAGTACCGGACCGAAGATTTCCTCCTGCTCAAGTTTTGACTTCGGAGCGAGGTCGGCAATCACAGTCGGCTTGATGAAATAGCCTTCGCCCGGCGCGCGCTCTCCGCCGGTGATGAGCCGTCCGTCTTTCTTGCCCTGCTCGATGTAGCCGAGGATCGTCTTCATCGAGCCTTCGTTGATGACCGCGCCCATATTGGCGTTCTCAGCGGGATCGCCGATTTGAATCTTTTCGACGCGCGCTTTC